>UQJA01000177.1 GCA_900541285.1 uncultured Collinsella sp. | reverse complement strand
TCGGCAGGCAACGCCTTCCACGCCAGACCGCAGCCGGCAGCGACCTCCCCGGGCACGGGAATCGTTCGCCCGGGAAGGCCGCGCTCGATGCACAGGGACTCGCAACCTATGGCGGCCGCCGTGGTGGGAAACGTAATGACAAGCGCCGGGCGCTTCTCCCTCATGGCAACTCCAACCAATACGCTACGGGCGCACGACGCGCACGGCCTGCTCCATCTTCTCCACGATCACGTACATGTTGGTGACCTCGCCCACCGCGAGCTGGTCTTTAATGCCATAGTGGTCCAGGCAGGTGCCGCAGGTAAGGATCTCGACACCCTGCTCCGCCAGGCCCTTCAGGTCGTCGAGTACCGGCGAGCCCTCGACGGTGAGCTTGGCGCCGCCGTTGTAGAACAGCATGGTCGCGGGCAGCTCCTCCTGCTGCGTCACGGCAAAGATAAACGCCTTCATGAGCTTGTGGCCCAGCTCGTCGTCGCCACGGCCCATGCAGTCGGTGTAGACGGAAATGACGAGCTTGCCCTTGCCGGCGCTGGCATCACAGAAGGCGGCACCGTCCTGGTCGGGGTCCACAACGGTCACGGCACCGGCGGTCGCGACAGTCACGTGCCACTCGGCGTCAGAAACCTTCTCGACCGAGGCCGTGCATCCCTTCTCCTGCGCCATCTTGGAGATGTTCTTGACGGCGGTCTCGTTATCGACCGAGGTCACCACGGCACCCTCGCCTTCAAGCTGTTTGAGCGCCTTAAGCGTCTTGACGACGGGCAGCGGGCAGGCATCGCCCATGGCATTGACTTCAATTTTGGTAGACATAGCAAAATCCTTTCGAAAGAACCGTTCTAGAGAACGATAAACAGTTACATAAACGTGCGGGCTAGCGAACAACGCGGACGGCAGGACCGCCCGGCTCCGCCTCGCGCACGCGCCCGACAACGGCGGCAACGCGCCCCTCGGCATCCAGGCGACGCGCAAGCTCATCCACATCCGCCGCGGGCGCCGCAATAAGCAAACCACCCGAAGTCTGCGGATCGTACAGCGCATCCAACATGCCCGGCTCCAGCTCATCGTCAGCCGTCACGCGCGGGCCAAAGAAGTCCTGGTTGCGGTAGGAGCCCGCGGGGATAATGCCCAGACGCGCCATGTCGAGCACCTGATCAAAGAGCGGCACCGCCCCCGACACAAGCTCAATCTGCACGCCCGAGCCCTCGGCCATCTCGCACGCATGCCCGATCAGGCCAAAGCCCGTGATATCGGTACAGCCGTGAAGTTCGAGTCCCTCGGCCAGGCGAATCGGCGCCTCGTTAAGGGTGCGCATCGAGTCAAACATGGCTGCGGCCTCGTCCTGCTCGATGAGCTCGCCCTTAATGGCCGTGGGGATAATGCCCCAGCCGATCGCCTTGGTCAGCAGCAGAACATCGCCCACGCGTGCGCCGCTGTTGGCGAGCATGCGGTCAAGCGCGACAAACCCGCTCACGGACAGGCCATACTTGGGCTCGTCGTCGTTGATGGTATGGCCGCCCGCGATGGAGCAACCCGCCTCGACGCACTTGTCGGCGCCGCCCGCCAGAATCTGACCGGCAACCTCAACGCCCAGACAGCTCGGGATGCACAGCAAGTTCATGGCATGGCTCGGCCGCCCGCCCATGGCGTAGATGTCCGACAGCGAGTTGGCCGCGGCAATCTGGCCAAACAGAAACGGGTCGTCGACCATCGGTGGGAAGAAGTCGATGGACTGCACAAGCCCCAGGTTCTCCCCTACGCGGAAGACGCTCGCATCGTCAGAGGTATCGAACCCCACGAGCAAGTTGTCGTTATGCACATTAGGCAAGTCGCCCAGGACCTGGGCGAGGGCTCCAGGAGCCAACTTAGCGGCTCAACCGCTCGCGGCCGTCATGGACGTGAGCCTCATGGTGTCCTTAGCCATACGAACCCCCTTCCAACAAATTAACGACTTTAAGTATACGCCCCAGGCACGCTTCCCAAGAGACCGCCGACGGCTCGAACGTCGAAGGCGGAGCCGCAAACCTACCGCAGT
>UQJA01000176.1 GCA_900541285.1 uncultured Collinsella sp. | reverse complement strand
TAGGCGCCGCAGCCGGCATCGCCTCCAACATGGCGAGCACTCGCGCCCCGCAGCGCCCGCTCGCCCAGCTCGTCGACGTCGTGAGCGGCGAGAGCCATAACATCACCTCCGCACAGGTGACCATCGGTCGAGAGCGCTCAGTTTCCGACATTGCCCTGCGCGACCCCAACGTGTCGCGCCGCCACGCCCAGCTCACCTTTACGGGCTCGGATTGGTCGATCGAGGACCTCAATTCCACCAACGGCACGCTCGTCAACAACCGCCGCATTACGCGCTGCCCGCTGCGCAACGGCGATCTGCTGACGTTTGGCCTGAGTACCTTTGAATTTAGGGGATAGTCGCTTATGAACATCGATATCGTCCTTTTTGCAGGCCGCATCGTCCTGGTCGCCCTGCTCTATATCTTCCTGTTCGCCGTCATGAAGACCGGCGTGGGACTTGTGCGCGGGCAGCGCCGCGACTCGGCTATCTGGACGATTGATGTGGACAAGGGTCCGCGCGGTATCCGCGGCATCCACGTAGACATGCTCGGCCCCGTCATCGTCGGTCGCTCGCCATCTTCGGACATCTGCATCAACGAACCGTTCGTCTCGGCCTCGCATGCGCGCTTTTCGCTACAGGGCCCGGCGCTCATCATCGAGGACCTCAACTCGCTTAACGGCACGCTCGTCAACGGCCGCCAGCTCGTGGAGCCCGCGACGCTGCGTGAGGGCGACGAAGTCCAGATTGGCGACGTGGTCATGAAGGTGAACCGTCGATGATCGACGAGGAGAACAAGTCCGCAACTATGACCGAGGCACCGGCCGCCGCCACAGCTGCGCCGGCCCACGCCGCTCCGGCGGGCTCCAAACCCGTGGAGCCCGAGGACACCGTGTTCTCCCTGCCTCTTTCGCATGTAACGCATGATATTTCGGATCTCGCCGATAACGAGGACGAAGAGGATACCGTAGCGGCGCCCATCGGCGCACATGCTGCGGAACAGCCCACAGCGCCCGAAGCAACCCCGGCGCCGGCTCACTTTGCAGAGCCCGTCGCCGCGGCAATCAACGAGAGCGCTGCGGTGTTTGCGGCACCCGAGCCCGCCGCGCCGGCGTTTCCCATAGCCCCGGCATCCGAGGTTGCGCCCGCGTCTACGCCGGCGCCCGAGCCTATAGACGTCAGCCCGCAAGACGACGAGTCGACCGCCCGCGTGTCCGAGGAGCCCGACTCCCCGGACACCGACAATTCCGAATCAAACGCCGAGACCGACACCGTCTCTCCCGGTGACACCGCCGAGATCGACGTTGCTGCCGTTGAGGCCAAGCTCAAAGACCCCGGCTCGACCATGAGCTTTGAGCCCCTGACCGAGGAGCGCATCGAGACCGACTCGACCTATGATGCCGGTACCACCACGCAACTCATGTGGGGCGCCCGCTCCGACGTTGGCTGTGTGCGCCCGCACAATGAGGATTCCTACCTGGTGCAGTCGCCGCTCTTTTGCGTATGCGACGGCATGGGTGGTCACGCCGCCGGCGAGGTAGCCTCTTCTATCGCTGTCGAGACTATAGCCAAGACGGCCCCACAGTCCGCCGACGCAGCACGCCTGGCCGCAGCCGTCGAGGCAGCCAACGCCGCCGTAATCGAGGCGGCCCTGAACGGCCTGGGCAAGCCCGGCATGGGCTGCACAGCCACTTGCGCCTATATCGAAAACGACACGCTCGCCATCGCCCACGTGGGTGACTCTCGCGCCTACCTGCTCCACGAGGGCACGCTCATCCGCGTGACCCGCGACCACTCCTACGTGGAGGAGCTCGTGGACGCCGGCGAGATCACGGCAGACGAGGCTCGCGTCCACCCCAACCGTTCGGTCATCACCCGCGCGCTGGGCTCGGACCCCGCCATGTATGCCGACCACTTCACTCTGCATATCGAGGAAGGCGACCGCCTGATCCTGTGCTCCGACGGCCTTTCGAGCATGATTCCCGATAGCGATATCGAGAACATCGCCACGCAGTCCTCAACCGCGCAAATCTGCGTCGACAACCTAGTGGACGCGGCGCT
>UQJA01000175.1 GCA_900541285.1 uncultured Collinsella sp. | reverse complement strand
GGGGACGGACAAACCTACTCCGTCTCGCCCGGTCGAGCGCCGCGGGCCAGGGCGTCCTGGTACTCCTTGACGGCCTTGAGCCTCTGCATGGGCTTCAGTCGCTCAAACATGGTGTTGCCGTGCAGGTGATCGATCTCGTGCTGCAGGCACACGCAGAACAGATCGCCCGTGGCCTCATAGCGAATCAGGTTGGCGTCCAGGTCATATGCCTCTACGACGACATGGTCGGGACGCTCGATCTCGCAGCTAATGCCAGGAATGGAAAGGCAGCCCTCGCTAAAGGGCACCAGATGGTCGCTCTGCTCAACAATGACGGGATTAATGAGCACGTACGGGTCGTAGTCGTTCTTGTCGCTGTAGTCGCAGTCGATGGTGACGAGCTGGATGAGCTCGCCGATCTGCGGAGCAGCCAGGCCGCAGCCACCGTTCTCGAACATCATCTTCTTCATCTTCTCGGCAAGCGCTTCGATTGCCGGGGTGATCTCCTCGATGACGGCGCACTCCTGGCGCAGACGAGGGTCGGGCGACAGTACGATTCCGTTGGCTTCCATGGCCATCCTTTCGAGTTGTTACATCAAATCATAGGCGTCGACGTCAACGCTCACGCTCACGCCGCGCACAGAGCCCACCTCTTTGAGGCAGGCGTCGATATCATCAGAGACATGGTACCCCACGGGCGACTTCACAAGCAGATGGAAGCGGTAACGGTCCTTGGCTCTCTCGATTACACACGAAGCTGGGCCCAGCACCTGCGGCACCGCGCTGCCCGCCCGCAAAAAGTCGGGCGCGGCAGCATGCCAGCGGCGCTTTAGAAGCTTTGCAATGCGCCCGATGTAGTCCTGCGCGTCGTCTCGGTTCGCCGACCACACCAAAATGTTGACCAGGCGAACAAACGGCGGATACAGGGCGTCGCGGCGCTGGTCCAGGTCGTAGACGGTAAAGATCGAGCGGTCGTGCTCGGCGACGGCGCGAATGACCGGATCTTCGGGCAGGTAGGTCTGGATGATCACCTCACCGGGGCGATCGCCGCGGCCGGCGCGGCCCGCAACCTGCTCCAGCAAGTCGTAGGCGCGCTCTCCTGCGCGGAAGTCCGGCAGCTTGAGGGCGAAATCGGCATTGACCACGCCCACGAGCGTGACCTCGGGAAAGTCGAGGCCCTTGGCGATCATCTGGGTGCCCAGCAGCACAGCACAATCGGCGGCATCGAACTGCTCGAGCAGCTTTTTGTGCGCATCCTTGCCGCGCGTGGAATCGGCATCCATGCGAATAATGGCGACGTCCTCGGGAAGCATCTGGTGCAGCGCGTCCTCGATCTGTTGAGTGCCCAGACCCATTTTTGCCAGGTAGCGACTGCCACATTTGGGGCAACGGCTCGTGGGCGCGGGATACGGCTGCACGCGCCAAGACGAACCGCAGGTGTGGCACTGCAGCGTGTGTGTGCGCTCGTGATACGTAAGCGCGGTGGAGCAGTGGTTGCAGGTGGGCACGCAGCCGCATTCGCGGCACATCAGAAACGGCGCAAAGCCACGGCGGTTATGCAGCAGCACGGCCTTCTCGCGGCGCTCGACCACACGCTCTAGGCCCTCCATCAGCGGTTTTGAGAACATGGAACGGCTGCCGTGCGAGAACTCACGGCGCAGGTCGGCGATCCGAACCGTCGGCAGCACGGCGTGTCCCGGGCGCTCGGGCATCTCGACGCGCGTCCAGGTGGCACCGTTATACGTGCCACGGCGGCAGCGATCGAGGGCCTCAGCAGAAGGCGTGGCGGAGCCCAACACGAGCGGGCAGCGGTAGCGCCGCGCCATCTCGGCCGCTACCTCGCGCGCGTGGTAGCGCGGACTGGAGCCCTGCTTGTAGCTGGTCTCGTGCTCCTCGTCGATGATGATGAGACCAAGGTCGCTGAGCGGGCAAAAGAGTGCCGAGCGGGCACCGACGACCACGCGGGCCGCACCGCTGGCGACCATATCCCACTGGTCCAGGCGCTCACCGGCCGAAAGGCGCGAATGGAACACGGCGACCGTCTCGCCAAAGCGCGAGCGGAA
>UQJA01000174.1 GCA_900541285.1 uncultured Collinsella sp. | reverse complement strand
AGGCTGCCTGCAAGCATGCGATAAAGGGCGGCGACACGCTGGACAAGAGCGAGATAGAAGCGCTGCTCGACCAGATGCGCGAGTGGGCGTCGCAGCCGACGCAGACCGAGCAGAACACGGCAAACATCGACTACCTGCTCATGACGGTCGGAGGTGACCAGTAATGCCGACGAAGAAGACCGACGAGCACTCCAAGCACTTCGCGCTCGTCAAGAAGTACTACGACCGACCTCTTTGGAGCAAGGCACGAGTGCATAAGGCAGTCGAGTGCAAGTTGATTACCGCCGACGAGTACAAGGAGATCACCGGCGAGGAGTACACGGCCGAATAGGCGGAAGGAGGGCGCTCAGGATGGAAGTGCTCAAGCTCTTTGCGCCATATGGTCCGGGATGGCTCGGTGGCGTCCTTCTCGGCCTCATAGCGTTCTACTTCGGCCGCCAGTTTTTGGATGAATACAAAAGGCAGAACGAACGCAAGGCCGGCATCGACATGAAGCGCGAGGAGCGCAAGCAGGCCGAGGTCGACGAGCGCGCGCAGCGGGACCGCGAACGCTCGCAGATGGAGGGCCGCATCGCCGCGCAGATGGAGCGCAGCAACTCGCTCATGGAGGCCATGAAGACCCTCATGGAGTCGGTCGTAGCGTCCAACGAGGTCCTGCACAACGACCTGGCCCACAGCCAAGCGCGCAGCCAGGGAATGGCGGAGAAGGTCGACCACATCTGCGACCGCGTCGACCTGATCTACAGCAAGGAATCCGACAGATAGGAGCAATCGAATGGATGAGATCCAGGCGGGCCTCACGGTGTGCACGGTGCTGGTCGTGCCGTACATCGTGCAGGCCATCAAGACGAAGGCGATGACGGGCAATGTCGCCCGCTGGACGGCCATCGCCGTCTCGGCAGGATGCGGCGCCCTCACGGCCATGTCGGGCGGCGTCCCGACCGAACCCTCGGCATGGGTTACGTCCATCTTCGCCGCCGTCGGCGGCGTGCAGGTGGCCTATGCGGCCTTTAAATCAGTCGGCATCACGGACAAATGGCTGGACGCCCTGCTGGCGCTCGGCGACATCAAGGAGGACTAACATGGCAGACTTCGCCAACGTCCAACCGGACGAGTACAAGCTTCTGGGGCGCAACTTCTCCGCAGGCCGCCCGTTCGGCATCAAGGGCGTGACCATCCACCACATGGCCGGCGACCTCAACGCCGGCCAGTGCAACGGCATCTGGGGTGCCAACGGCTGCTCGGCGCACTACTCGGTCGACCGCAACGGCTACATCGTGCAGCACGTCAACGATCTCGACCGCGCCTACGCCTGCGGCGACGGAATCGGCACCGGACGCGGCAACGACACGACCATCTCGATTGAGCACGCCAACAGCGGCTCAAACCCATGGACGGTGCACGAGAAGGCAATCGAGAGCGGCGCGCATCTGGTCGCGGCCCTGTGCCTGTACTACGACCTCGGTCGCCCCGAGTGGTGCAAGAACGTCTTCCCGCACCGCTATTGGAGCGCCACGGCCTGCCCCGGCGAGCTTGCGGGCTCCCAGCGCGACCATTACATGCAGCGCGCCCAGGCGTGGTACGACGCGATGAAGGGCGGCAAGGCGCCCGCCCCCTCCGCCGCCGCCAAGCCTGCCGCGGCAAAGCCAGCTCAGGCGGCATCCGGCGGCTTCTCAAAGGCATCCGGCAAGCGCATCCCCGTCCACTACTCCCTCCACCTCAAGGGCGGCGGCTGGCTGGACGAGGTGACGGACTTCGGCGCTGGGGACAACGGCTTCGCGGGCTGCCCGTGCCGCCAGCACGACCTCCTTTGCGCACGCGTCGACCGCGGCACGCTGAAGTACCAGGTGCATACCATCGAGGACGGCTGGCTCGGCTATGTGACCAAGGGCGACCGCAACGACACCGTGAACGGCTGCGCCGGTATCGCCGGCCACACCATCGACGGCGTGCGCATGTACTACGTGACCCCGGGCGGCGAGGAGTACAAGCAGGCGTGGTATCGCTCGCAGACCACCGCGCGCGCCGGGTGGCTCGATACCGTGTGCGACGACGGCTCCACCTACG
>UQJA01000173.1 GCA_900541285.1 uncultured Collinsella sp. | reverse complement strand
ATGATGCTCGCAGCGCCCGCCGCACGCATATGGTGCTCGAGACCAACCGCATGCTGCAGCGGTGCGCCGACGAGCAGCAGATCGTTCACGCCATGGCAACGCAGCTGGCGCGTCTTTCGGGCTGTCCGGTCGTGTGGTACAGCGCCGATGCCGAGGGCGATGACCTGCTGCCGCGTGCGACATACACGGCCGTGGGCGATGCCGCACCGGTGCACGAACTGGCGCCGCAGATGCCGCCGCGGCTCTCGGCGTCCGCCTATGTGGGAACGCCGCTCGACGCCACGTTTGGCGGCTCGGCGTTTTATGGCATCTACCTGACGGTTCGCACAGGCGACGGCTTCGCGCGCTCGGGCGACCCCGCCTCGGTGGTGGGCGTGCTGGCTATCGTTGCCGAGTCCGACGTGCTGACGCACGAGGAGCGAACACTTGCCGATGCCATCGTGAGCGAAGGCGAGCTGGCACTCGATCGCGCCCGCGCCATGGAGGCCCGCGAGGAGGCGGCGGTGCTTGCCAAAAACGAACAGCTGCGCGCCAACCTGCTGCGCTCCATCTCGCACGATCTGCGTACGCCGCTCACCAGTATTTCGGGCAATGCCGATGTCCTGCTCGACCAGGGCTCGACCGGCACCGCCGTGCTCGATGCCCAGACGCGCCGCGGCCTGCTCCTGTCCATTCGCTCAGATGCGCAATGGCTCAACGCCACCGTCGAGAACCTGCTCGCCATCACCAAGCTCGAGGGTGGCGGTATGCGCCTGTCGACCACACTCGAGCTCATGGACGATATCGTCGAGGAGGCGCTGCGCCACGTGAGCCCTGCCGTGCGCGAGCACGACCTTAAGGTGGTGGCGTGCGATGAGCCGGCGCTCGTCAACGTCGATGCGCGCCTGATGGTGCAGCTGGTGGTCAATCTGGTGAACAACGCCATCACTTATACGCCCGCAGGCTCGCATATCGTGATTTCGATTGGCGTAGACGATGGATGCGTGGCGTGCTCGGTTGCCGATGACGGTCCGGGTATTGCGTCCGAGGATCGCGAGCGCATCTTTGAGTCGTTCTACACCGCCAACCACGGTTTGGCCGACAGCCACCGAAGCGTGGGCCTGGGGCTTTCGCTCTGCCGCTCCATTGCGCTGGCACATGGCGGTAGCATAGAGGTTACCGCGGCGGATCCGCACGGCTCCGTCTTTACGATTGAGCTTCCCGCCGCCGATGTTTCGTTTGATAAGGAGTAGCGCCGTGCCGAACTCTGCCGTAAAACCGCTCATCTTGGTCGTTGAGGACGACCCCGCCGTTCGCAATCTTATTGTTGCCGCGCTCGAGGCGCACGGCTTGCGTCATATGGCCGTGGAGACCGCCCATGCCGCTATCGCCGCCGCCTCATCGCAAGCGCCGAGCATTGTGCTGCTCGATTTGGGCCTGCCCGATATGGACGGCGTCAAGGTAGTGGAGTCGGTGCGCGCATGGTCGGGCATGCCGATCATCGTGGTCTCGGCGCGCAGCGAGGACGCTGACAAGATTCGCGCGCTCGATGCCGGCGCCGACGACTACCTGACCAAGCCGTTTTCGGTCGAGGAGCTGCTCGCGCGCATTCGCACGACGCTCAGGCGCCTTTCGTATGCGCAAACGGGCGGTGTTGCCTCCGAGGGCTCGTTCGATACCGGTGAGCTGCATATCGATTTTGATGCCGGCATCGCCACGATGGATGGCGAGGAACTGCATCTGACGCCGATCGAGTATAAGCTCCTGTGCCTGCTGGCGCATAACGCCGACAAGGTGCTGACACACCAGTTTATTTTGCACGAGATTTGGGGCACGGCAACTAAGAGCGACCTGGCGAGCCTGCGTGTCTTTATGGGCACGTTGCGTAAGAAGATCGAGTCCGACCCCGCGCATCCGCGCTATATCCAAACGCACGTGGGTATTGGTTACCGCCTAGTCACCCAAGGCTAGATCGCCAACCACCATCCCAATATGAGTTGCGGTGAAATACGGTCTAAATTTGCCTAATTCCAGGCAAAAGGGGGTGCGGACGATTTCTTGGACCGCGCCTAGGCGTATCCAAGCTTCCTGCGGT
>UQJA01000172.1 GCA_900541285.1 uncultured Collinsella sp. | reverse complement strand
GGATGTCGCGCTGGCCATGAACGCGCTTACCGGCGCGGGGCACGATCCGTACGACTGCACCAGCCAGGATTGCGCCGTCGATTTTACCGAGCATCTCAACGACAGCATCGAGGGCAAGCGCGTGGGCATCATTCCCGCGTTTATGGAGGCCGAGGGTCTGACGCCCGAGGTCAAGGCCGCTGTTCAGCGCGCCGCCCAGGAGCTGCAGAACCAGGGCGCCGAGCTGGTCGAGGTCGACCTGCCGCACCTGGATGCCGCCATCGCCGCCTACTACGTCATCGGCCCGGCCGAGGCGTTCTCCAACCTGGCCCGTTTCGATGGCATTCGCTACGGCTACCAGGAGGAGGGCTGCGCCAACCTGTCCGACCAGAGCTCGCTGTCGCGCGCTCACGGCTTTGGCGCTGAGGCCAAGCGCCGTCAGATGCTCGGCGCCTACCTGCTGAGCTCGGGCGTGTACGACAAGTACTACTACGCTGCGCAAAAGGCCCGCACGCTCATCACGCAGGACTACGACGCCGCGTATGCCAAGGTGGACACCATCCTCATGCCCGCCTCGCCGCGCACGGCCTTTAAGTTTGGCGAGATCAGCGACCCCACGCAGATGTATCTCTCCGACCTGTACACCATCTCGCTCAACATTTGCGGCAACGGCGGTATCTCGGTGCCGCTGGGCCTGGGCGAGGACAGCAAGCTGCCCGTTTCTGCCCAGCTGGTGGGGCCTGCCTTTAAGGACCGTCAGCTGCTTACGTTTGCCCGCGCCCTGGAGCGCGGCTTTGCCGATGCCGCCACGGGTGCGCCCGCGCTTTCCGTCGCGCCCGATTTTGCCGGGAAGGGAGGCGAGCTGTAATGAAGGAGCTTTCCGAGGTCCTGCAGGATTGGGAGGCCGTGATCGGCCTGGAGATCCATACCGAGCTCACCGCACTCGACACCAAGATGTTCTGCAACTGCAAGCTCAGCCACGATGACGAGCCCAACGCCAACGTGTGCCCGGTGTGCCTGGGCCTGCCCGGCGCCCTGCCGGTGCCTAACAAGAAGGCAATCGAGAGCATCGTCAAGGCCGGTCTCGCCACCAACTGTGAGATCCAGCGCCACTCGATGTTCTACCGCAAGCACTACTTCTATCCCGATATGGCCAAGAACTTCCAGACCACGCAGGGTCCGGTCGCCTTTGCCATGTACGGCCACCTGGACCTGGACGTGACCGGTCGCGGTGCCGCTGAGCGCCCCGACTGCGCGTTTGGTGAGGCCGAGGCCCAGAGTCTGGCGAGCGCTTCGGCCAACGCCGAGGGCCTGTCCACATCCATGACGTCGACCATGCGCGAGGGCAACCAGCGTGCCGGTCACCTGGCCAGCTATGACGCGTCCAACCTGCAGATGCCCGAGCGTCGCGAGGACGGTTCCTACACGGTGCCCATCCGCATCCTGCGCATCCACATGGAGGAGGATGCCGCCAAGATGGTCCATGTGGGCGGCGCTGAGGGCCGCATTACCGCCGCGGCTGAGTCGCTCGTCGACTACAACCGCTGCGGCACGCCTTTGATTGAGCTCGTGACTGAGCCCGATCTGCGCACGCCCGAGGAGGCTCGCCTGTTTATGGAGAAGCTCCGTCGCATCTTTGTGACGCTGGGCATTTCGGACTGCTCCATGGAGAAGGGTTCCATGCGCTGCGACGGCAACGTGTCGCTGCGTCGCCGCGGCGAGACCAAGCTGGGCACCAAGACCGAGCTCAAGAACCTCAACTCGTTCAAGAGCCTGCACGACGGCCTTGCCTACGAGATTTGCCGCCAGGCCGAAGTGCTCGAGGAGGGCGGCATCATCTATCAGGAGACCCGCCACTGGGAGCCCAGCCGCAAGCGCACCGTGGTCATGCGTGTGAAGGAGACGGCCGACGACTATCGTCTGTTCCCCGACCCCGATCTGGCGCCGTTCGATCTGGACGACGAGTTCATCGACCGCTGCCGTGGCGAGATTCCCGAGCTGCCCGATGCCAAGCGCGCCCGTTTTGAGGCCGACTTTGGCATTAAGGCGGCGGACGCCGAGCAGATTGCCGGCGACCCCGAGTTTGCCGAGTTCTTTGAGGCG
>UQJA01000171.1 GCA_900541285.1 uncultured Collinsella sp. | reverse complement strand
AGAGTGGCGGCCCTATCCTGAGCTAGACCACGCGCCGCCTGACGCATGGCGTCGCGCGCCGCCGCGTCATCGACCAGGTGCAGCAGTTCATCGGCAAACGCAGAACCGTCGATATCGGCATCGGCGCAGAGCACGCCGGCCCCGGCGTCGACCAGATACCGGGCATTGGTAGTTTGGTGGTCGGCCGTCGCATGCGGATACGGCACGAGCACCGAGGGCACGGCGAGCGCAGCGATCTCGGCCACGGTCGATGCACCCGAACGCGAGAGTGCCAAATCGGCAGCAGCCAGCATATCGCCCATGTTGTCGATGTAAGGCCGGACGCGGTAACGCTTCGCCTCCTCGGGCGTCAGCGCCAAAGCGCGCTCGGTCTCCTCAAAGCCGTCGGCACCCGTCGAATGCAACACATAGAGGTTCTTGCGCGAAAGCAGCTCGTTTTTGAGCGAAACCACGCGCTCGTTGAGGTGCTGGGCGCCAAGTGAACCGCCAAAGACGAGCAGCAGCGTAGCGTCCTCGGGAACGCCAAGTGCTTTGCGGCCGCGAGCGCGATCGCCCTCGATTACCGAGCGACGTACGGGGTTGCCGGTCATGAGCACGTGGCCGGGGTCACCTTCGCGCTCAAAGACCGAACGCGCTGCCGGCACCGAGATGCACACGCGGGCGGCGTGGGAGTTCATCATCTTGTTGGCCAGGCCCGGAACAGAGTTCTGCTCATGCAGCAGATACGGAACGCCCGCGCCCTTGCACCACCCCAGCAGCGGAACCTCGACATAGGCACCAAAACCGATGGCAGCGTCGGGCTTGCCGACCTTTGAGAAATGACTGGCGAGAGCACGCTTGGCCTTGTTGACACGCCACAGCGAGGTCAGCGCCGTCCAAGGGCGGGAGCGGTCGAAGCCCGTGACTGTAATGGGCACAAAATCAAACCCAGCCTCGGGGACCAGACGACCCTCGAGCTTGCGCGACTGGCCCACGAACACAACGTGGTGGCCACGATCACGCAGCTCTTCGGCCAAGGCGAGCGCGGGGTTGATGTGTCCTGCCGTGCCGCCGGCTGCAATAGCAACGGTCATCTTATCGGTCATGGTAGTCCCTTCGTACACGCGGTCCCTGGTCGTCGGTGCGCAGACGCGCCGACGGGTCCGAGTTCAAATCGATTCGATTATATCCGCCGCCCGCGTTGCGAGGGCTGGGGCGCTGAGGACGACCTTGCGGCGCCGTTCGCTGACCCGGGCGGGCTGCCGGCTCGGTTGCAGAGCCATCCAGGACGGTAAAACCGTTACGCGAAGATCGCTCGCCGCGCACGTGGGGCACGCCGGCGGTGCTCTCATCCATAACGGCAAAGCTCTCACGGCGGCGGTCATACTCATCGCGGCGGGCGCTCTCGTACGAAACGCGCAGGATCAACCCGGCAAGCATAAGCGACACAATAATCGACGAACCGCCGTAGCTAATAAACGGCAACGGTTTGCCCGTCATGGGAAACACGTTGAGGATACCCAGCGCGTTAATCAAAAACTGCACCGCGAGAATGACCGCGGAGCCAGACGCCATAAGCGCGCCCCGACGATCGGTCGCCTGCTCGGCAATGCGAAACGCCGAGTAGATCAGCATCGCAAACACCAAGAAGAACAGCACGGTTCCGACAAAACCGACTTCCTCGCCAATGATGGCCAGGATGTAGTCATTGTGCGCCTCGGGCAGATACGAGTACTTCATGGTTGAGTTGCCGATGCCACGGCCGAACAGACCGCCCGAGGCAAAGGCCATGATGGCAAGCGTGGCCTGATAGCCGTCACCATACTCGTCGGCCCAAGGGTTCAAGGCAACCTGAATACGCACCATTCGGTACGGCTCTGCGACAAGCGCAATCACGATCACGAGAATGCCGAAGATTAGCACGCCGATGATAAATCTGGGGTCGAGACCCGCAAACAACGCCATGCACATGAGGGTCAACAGGATGATCAGGACAGTACCGAAATCGGGCTGGATAAAGATCAGAAAGAGTGAAATGCCCAGGTAGATGCCCATCTTGCGAAGGAATTCGTTGATGTTGCCACCGGGCGAAAAAAAGCGATCAAGCATGATGGCCGAATACGCAATGGCAAATGGCTTTAAAAACTCGGAAGGCTGGAACTGAATGCCGGCGATGTTGAGCCAGCGCGTGGCGCCACGGCTGC
>UQJA01000170.1 GCA_900541285.1 uncultured Collinsella sp. | reverse complement strand
CGTCTGCCGGCGGGGGAGGCGTCTGCGAGGACGAGCTGGCCTTTTTGCCCATGTAGAGCAGGTGGTAGCAGGCGCTGACGGTGCTCTGCGTAAGGTCCCAACCCAGGGCCTCCCACATGGCGGTCTGCGCGATGCAGTAGAAGTAGATGTTGTCCTGACCGATGAACTGGTAGATCTGTGCGTCATCTGAGCACCACCAGTCGCGCCAGTCGAGCGAGCTGTGCTGGTAGGTGGGCGCGGGGACCTGCGTGGAATCGGCGGCGGGCTCGCCCATGAGGGCGGCATCCTGGGCGGCGACGCCCTCGGTTACGCCGGCGGCTCGGGCGTCGCGGGCGAGTACAGTGCGGGTGTAACTGATGGGTGCCCACAGGCTCTCGGGCCAGCACCAGCAGGTGACGTCGGAGACGCCATCGACCTCGGGCACCGGAACGCCCCAATCGATGTTGCCGGTGATGCGGAAGGGCACGAGCGCCTTGCCGCTGCGGAAGCGCACGCCACCGTTGGCGAGCACCGCGTGGGCATCGTCGCGCTCCTTCCAGCTGGGGAAGGTGACGGTAAAGCTGCTCTTGTTGCCCTCGGGCTCCAGGACGGTGTGCTCGGGAAGCTGATCCTCGACGGCATCGAAGGCCTCGCGGAACTTGTTCTGGATGTAGAGCTGGTGCTGGTTTTTTGGGTGGGGAGCGCGGGGCCGCCCCCAGCCACTCCTCCATGGTCTTGGAGACCACGGAGCGAACCTGCGGGTTCTGGGCGAGCTTGGCGGTATAGGTCTTCATAAAGTCGAGGTAGGCCGGCAGGTCGAAGTAGAGGTTGTCGACCGGGCGCAGCTCGGGCACCTCGCCGGTGAGCTGGCTTTTGGGCGCGATGAGCTCCTCGGGCTCAAACTGGTGGCCCAGGTCGCACTCGTCGGCATAGGCCTTCTCGGACTTGCAGCCCTGGATGGGGCAGCGGCCGATCACCTGACGGCCGTTGAGGAACGTGCCGGCCTTGGCATCGTAGAACTGCAGCGTGGAGCGCTTGGAGATGGTGCCCTGCTCGTGCAGGCGCTCGATAATCTCGGCGGTCACCTCGTTGTGAATCTGCGCAGCCGGCTCAAGGCCCGAGCCGCCGTAGATGTCGCAGCTGATGTTGTAGTTGTTGAGGGTCGCGGCCTGGCGGGAGTGATTGGACTCGACATACTCGCTAATGGACTTGTCGTAGCCCTCGTTCTCCTTGAGCTTGCGGTAGCTCTCCATGATGGGCGAGCCGTAGCAGTCGGTGCCCGAGGTGAAGATGACGTTCTCGCGGCCCAGGCGGTCGCGCAGGAAGCGGGCGAAGAAGTCGGCAGGGACAAAGACGCCGCCAACGTGGCCAAAGTGAAGACCCTTGTTGCCGTAGGGCTCGCCGGCGGTAACGATGGCGCGGCGAGGCCAGCTGGGACGGTCGTTCATGGAGTATTTGGATGCCATGGGACTCCTTCGCATATGGTGAGGGCGCGGCCGGGCGCGGGGCTCGGCGGCTCGGTGGTCAATTCGTGCATATCGTTCGACATTATCGCACATGCGGGCGGGTGCGTGGCAGGGGCGCTATCCTAAGATGCTATGAATGAGATTTCCAACATACATGCGTTTGAGGACGAGGATTTTCTGCACGCCTGCTTCGTGTGGGGGATGGTCGTCGTCGGCGTGTTTGCCATGTGCCTGGTGCCGGTGTTTATGCTGCTGGGCGGGCCTGCAGACTTGGATGCGGCTGACGCGGGCGGCTGGATGGCTGTCGTGGGCTGGATAGTCGGCTTGGCTGCGATTTCTGCGGCGTCGTTCGCCGTGCACGAGCTGGTGCACGGTGTGTTTTTTAAGCTGCTGGCGCCTGCGGGCGCGAAGGTGACCTTTGGGGCGAATCGCGAGACGGCGATGATCTATGCCTGCGCCGAGGGGATTGTGTATTCGCGCCGGCGGTATATGGCGATTTGCCTGGCGCCGACGGTTGTTGTGACGACAGCGTTTGCCCTGGGGTTTGCGTTTTCGGGCTATCCGCTGCTGTGCTATCTGGCGACCGGCTTGCATTTGTCGGGCTGTGTAGGCGACTGGTATTACGTGTGGACCATTTTGCGCGACCGCCGCATTGTCGCCTGCGAGGATACGTCCTTTGGCGTGCGCTTTTTTGGGTGAGGAGATGTCGATGAAGCCGTTGTTGCTGCATGCGTGCTGTGGATTTTTCTGGGACGGGGATTAAAAAAGGCTCTGTTAGACCAGGATTGACATACA
>UQJA01000169.1 GCA_900541285.1 uncultured Collinsella sp. | reverse complement strand
CCGCACGGCGCTTTCGCTATGAGCGCCCGCCTGCGTGGACAGGTGAATCTCGACCCCGGGAATCGCCGTGCGCAGTACACAAGCCAGCCCGGCATCGGCGACAATCAGAGCATCGGCGCCCAGCTCCAGTGCATGAGCTCCCAACGCCACCGCGTCGGACAACTCATCGTCAAACACGAACACGTTGAGCGTCACGTACACACGCACGCCATGGGCATGCGCCACGGCGCAGCCGCGCGCAAACTCGTCATCCGTAAAGCCATGGGCGCTCACACGGGCGTTAAAGCCGCCCAACCCCGCATAGATGGCATCGGCACCCGCGGCGATGGCCGCAAGCATCTGGTCGAGTCCGCCCGCCGGCGCCAGCAGCTCGGGCAGCGCCGCACCGACAACATCCAATCCAGTCTCGTATTGTCCGCTCGGCCCCATCGCCCGAATCGCCATCGGAAAACTCCTTACCAAGGTATGCATTCACTCTGAAAAATGCCGTCTTCCAGCATACACGAGGCCTCGCGCGCCCCGTTTGGTTTATCGTGTAATAACTTATGTCCATCCTGCCCCGACGGCACGTCCGCCGTCCGGCACGACATACCTGGAGGTCAATATATGGGTCCTCGCCAACGACAGGGACGCAGCCGTTCAAAGACGCACGCTCTGCCCATAATCCTGCTCTCGTTTTTGGGCTTTTTGCTTATCGCGGGCGTGGCATTTGGCATCGGCATGGTCGGCAACGTCAACCGCTGGCTGTCCGATCTGCCCGACTACACCGACGCCAACGCGTATCTGGTGAGCGAGCCCACCGAGATCGTCGACTGCAACGGCAACAAAATCGCGAGCTTCTACACGCAAAACCGCAAGTCCATCACCAAGGACGAGGTCTCCCCCTACGTGCTGCAGGGCACTGTTGACGTCGAGGACGAGCGCTTCTACGAGCACGGCGGTATCGACCTGTGGGGTATCGCGCGTGCTGCGGTGGCAACCCTCGGCGGCGGACACGAAGGCGCCTCGACTATCACCCAGCAGCTGGTGCGCAACACCATCCTGCAGGAGGAGCAGTTCGACTCGACCATCGAGCGTAAGGTGCGCGAGGCCTACATCGCCGTCAAGATGGAGGACATGTACTCCAAAGACGAGATCCTCATGATGTACCTCAACACCATCTACTACGGCCACGGCGCCTACGGCATCGAGGCCGCAGCCGAGACCTATCTGTCCAAGAGCGCCGCCGACCTCACCCTCAGCGAGGCCGCGCTGCTCATCGGCCTTCCCAACTCGCCCTCGCAGTACGACCCCACGGTCAACCCCGACCTAGCGCTGTCCCGTCGCAACAAGGTCCTCGACAACATGTTGCGCCTGGGCCACATTACGCAGGAGGAGCACGATGCCGCACAGGCCGAGCCCATCACCCTCAACGTGACCGAGATTTCGGGCAGCGGCGTCGACGTATACTCGCAGCCCTACTTTGTCGCCTATGTTAAGCAGCTGCTGGAGCAGGAGTTCTCGACCGATGTGCTCTTTAAGGGCGGCCTGACCGTCAAGACCACCATCGACCCCACGATGCAGCAGGTGGCAGAGAATGCCGTCCGCGAGCAGCTCGACACACTCTCACTCGACGGCCTGGACATGGGCATGGTCGTCGTCGACCCCAAGACCGGCTACATCAAGTGCATGGTGGGCGGCTACGACTACAACGCCGACGAGAACCACGTAAACCATGCCACGGCCAAGCGTCCCGTCGGCTCCACCTTCAAGGCCTTTACGCTGGCAACTGCCATCCAAAACGGCATGAACCCCAACGTCACCCTCAACTGCAACTCGCCGCTCAAGGCCAAGGGCACCACGACCGAGGTCCAAAACTACGCCAACCATAGCTATGGCAACATCACGCTTAAGCAGGCAACGGCATACTCCTCCAACACCGGCTACATCCAGGTGGCGGAAGCCGTCGGCAACAGCAAGATCATCTCACTCGTCAAAAAGCTCGGCATCGATCCCGCCACGGGCAAACTCCCCGAAGGCGTCGCCGCCCAGACGGAACAGAGCCTGAAGAACATCCGGGCGCTCCTCACCGCGGCTGGGGCGGGCGTCGAAAACGTGGTCAAAACCACCGTGTTCATCACCAACATGGTGGATTTCCCGTTGGTCAACACGGAATACTCCAAAGTATTCGCCGAGAATCCTCCCGCCCGTTCCTGCGTGGCGGTCAAGGAACTGCCCCTCGGCGGGCTGGTTGAAATCGAAGTGCTCGCCGTCGTCTGACTCCAGAGACGCCCCAGG
>UQJA01000168.1 GCA_900541285.1 uncultured Collinsella sp. | reverse complement strand
GGCACCGTGGGGACACATGTATGTCAATCCTGGTCTAACAGAGCCTTTTTTAATCATTTGGAGCGTCATTTCGCCCTTTGAATGATATTGGTCCCAATTCCCGTCAGACGCGAAATCTGGTCAATCGTAAACCCCCGATGCCTCAACACTGCCAGAAGACGATTTCGCTCTGATTTCGGCAAAGTTTTAAGCTGATAAGGCTCATGCGGAGCCAAAAGAGCCCGGGCAACTTCCAGCGCATCCATATCGGAGATATGCTTACCTTCGGGCATAAAATAGGGATTAGGCTTGCCGTCGGTACTCGAAAGATAAAACGCTTCCGTCCCCCCAAACAGATTGAGAATACCTTCACAATCACAAATTTCGGGATGAGAGAAATACTCATGGAAGCTGCTCCAGCGATACAGAGGAGCAGAAGAAATACCTGCTTTTGCAGGATTGTCGTGTATGTATCGGACGCAACGGAGCAGCTGTTTGTCGTCAGAAATGATCACACTCTTGAATCGTTCCTGGAACACCGGTCCGCGGCGGCCGGTTTTTTGATTGAAGTGTTTCGCATATGCCGTATCAATCGCATGCATAGCAACGCTCATCTGATTATCGAGATCATCAAATAGCAGGTGAACATGATTGTCCATGAGGCACCAGGCAAGAAGACGAATATGAGCGGACGTAAATCGTCTGTTCAATAGATTGAGAAAATAAAGGCGATCGTCATCGTCTTCGAAGATCAGCTGGCCAGCACAGCCCTTGAGCATGACGTGATAATGGCCGAGTTCGGACAACGCACGGGCAACACGAGCCATCGAAACCCTCCCTTCCAAGGATGCAGTAGTCACAGCATACAAAAGGAAAGGAAGAAATAGGCCGAACCGCCCAACAAAGGTGAGCGGTTCGGCAAACGGTAGCAATGATTATTTTATCCCCGTCCCAGAAAAATCATTTAGAGGAGGTTGAGGGGAAGCTGGGGAGCGTCGCCCCAGAGCTTCTCGAGACGGTAGAAGTCACGTGCCTCGGGAGTAAAGACGTGGACGACAACCGAACCGTAGTCCATGAGCATCCAGGTCTTCTGCTCGCGGCCCTCGATGGAGAACGGATGCTCGCCGCAAGCCTCGGCGACCTTCTCCTCGATCTCGTCGACGATCGAATCGACCTGGCGGTTGTTGGTACCGGTGGCAAGCACAAAGTAGTCGCACACATCGGAAAGCTCGGTCAGGTCGAGCACCTGAACGTCCTCGCCCTTCTTGTCGTAGGCGGCCTGCGCGGCGGCGCGGGCTACATCCTCGGCGGCGACACCGCTCGCGGACAGCGAGGCGGCAGTGCGGTCGGACGTGGCGGCGAAGCTCTTGTGCTCCACACGTTCAAGAATCTGCTCGTCGGTCATGGTCTCGTCGGCCATGGAATACCTCTTTCTAGACAGCCCGAGCTAGCGCAGCTGGGCGTAATGGTTGTAAATCGTAATAGCCGTGGGATAAAGATAGCGCCCGGACTGGATCACATAGACCAGACCCTGCGCAAAACAGGAGAAGAACAACTCGTCGAGCGAGGACTTCCCCACCATCTTGCGCAGCGCATGGGCATAGTCACCGTGACGGTTGGGCTCGATGGCATCCGCCACAAAGACCACCATATCGAGCGGCGTCATGTCGCAGGCACCCACGGTGTGACGGTCGACAGCCTGAAAGACCGCCGACGACAGCTCGGGAAAGAGCTGCGGAAGCTCATAGGCGGCAACCGGGCCATGCAAAAGCGGCGTCGCGGCAGACGGAGAGCCGGCAATCTTAATGCCGTAATGCAGAGCGCGCGTGACCAGCTCGCCGTCGGAGAGCACCTTGTCCCAGTCATGGATCAGGCCGGCGGCAGCGGCATCAAAGCGGTCAACGCCGTAGACCTCGGCCAGATGAAGTGCGGTCTCGGCAACACCCAGCGAATGCACATAGCGCTTGCGCTTATCCTTCATGCGAACATCGAGCAGCTCTTGAATGCGCTTGAGCAGCGCGCGCTCATCGCCCTCAAACTGATCCTCTACCGACAACGTAGACCCCCATCACTCAAAATCTTCTTGGCCCAAATCGGCATATAGCCTGCGTTTGCGAATGTAGCCGAGCACGGACTCGCTCGTAAGATAGCGCACGCTCATGCCGCGGGCAACTCGCTTACGAATGTTCGTCGAGCTGATCGCCAGCGCCGGAATCTGAATATAGCGCACGTCGAACGGCAGTCCCGACTCTTTGATTCGGGCACGCGCCGTATCGATATCAAAGCCCGGTCGCGTCGCAGCAATAAAGGTGGCAAGCTCAGCGATTCGTTCGGCATCATGCCAGGTCACAATATCGATAATCGCGTCGGCGCCCGTAATAAAGTAGAGCTTTACCTGCGGCGGGTAAAAGTCGCGAAGGGCATGAAGCGTATCGGCCGTATAGGTTACGCCCGGACGGTCGATCTCGAACCGGCTCGCCAAAAAGGCCGGGTTCGCGGCGGTGGCGAGGACCGTCATGGCGTAACGGTCCTCGGCAGGCGTCACCGGCTTGTCAAGCTTAAA
>UQJA01000167.1 GCA_900541285.1 uncultured Collinsella sp. | reverse complement strand
AGCGGCTCGTACCGCACGCCCGGCAGCGTGGCCGTCGAAGGCGATTGGTCCAATGCGGCCTTTTGGCTGTGTGCCGGCGCCATCGGCTCCGACCCCATCACCGTCGAGGGCGTGTCGCTGAGCTCTGCACAGGGCGACCGCAACGTGCTTGCCGCGCTTTCGCGCTTTGGCGCCCGCATCGTGCGCTCCACGAACGCCGCCACCGTCCAGTCCGACAAGCTCGCCGGCTTTGAGATGAGCGCCCACGACATTCCGGACCTGGTGCCTGTTATCTCGGCCGTGGCATCGCTGGCTCAGGGCCGCACGTTCATCCGCGATTGCGCCCGCCTGCGCATCAAGGAATCCGACCGTCTGGCCACTACCACCCGCGAGCTCACCGCACTGGGCGCGCAGGTGCGCATTGCCGGCGACGACCTCATCATCAAGGGTGTCGACTCCTTTACTGGCGGCGAGGTCGATTCGCACAACGACCACCGCATCGCCATGATGGCCGCCATCGCCGCGAGCCGTGCCACCGGCGAGGTCGTAATCCACGGCGCCGAGGCCGTCAACAAGTCCTATCCCGATTTCTTCGACCACTACCGCCTGCTGGGCGGCAAGGTCACGCTCGAGGAGGAATAGCATGTCCTCAACCTTTGGCAACGTTTTACATCTGAGCATTTTCGGCCAGTCGCACTCCCCTGCTATCGGCTGCTCACTCGACGGCATTCCTGCTGGTATTGCCGTTGACCAAGAGCAGCTGCAGGCCTTTTTGGACCGTCGTGCCCCCGGTCGCGACGAGACCGCAACCAAGCGCCGCGAGGCCGACGCCGCGCATATCATTGCCGGTGTGGTCGATGGACACACCACCGGCGCACCCATCGCCGCGATTATCGAGAACACCAACACGCGCTCCAAAGACTATTCCGAGCTGCGCCGCAAGCCCCGCCCCGGGCATGCAGACTTTCCGGCGCGCGTGAAGTACCACAACATGCATGACGTCGCCGGCGGCGGGCACTTCTCCGGCCGCCTAACGGCCCCCTTATGCATCGCCGGCGGTATTGCGCTGCAGGCACTCGAGGCCCGTGGCATCAAGGTCATGGCGCACGCCGCGCAAATCGGCGGCATCTCCGACCTACCCATGGACGACATGGTCTATCGCGAGGCCGACCGCAAGGCGATCCTTACGAACGACCTGCCCTGCATTGACGCCGCCGCTGCTGGTCGCATGCGCGAGGAAATTCTGGCCGCGCGCGATGAGCTCGATAGCATCGGTGGCATCGTAGAGTGCGGCATCTACGGGCTTCCTGCGGGCATCGGTGACCCCATGTTCGACGGCATCGAGAACCGCATCGCGCAAATCGCGTTTGGCATTCCCGCTGTGAAGGGCGTGGAGTTTGGCATGGGCTTTGCCGTGGCTGCCATGCGTGGCAGCGAGAACAACGATCCGTACCGCGTAGATGCCGAGACCGGTGAGGTAGTGGTCGAGTCCAATAACGCCGGCGGCATCTTGGGCGGCATCTCCACCGGCGCGCCCGTCATGTGGCGCATGGCCGTAAAGCCGACGCCCTCCATCGGCCGCGAGCAGCAGACCGTAGATATGGACGCCATGGAAAACGCCGAGCTCTCGGTCCACGGCCGTCACGATCCCTGCATCGTCCCGCGCGCCGTCCCCGTAGCCGAGGCAGCCGCCGCCCTCGCGATTTGGGACGCCCTCCTCGAGGACGCCGCCCAGCGCTAAAAATCTCCGGGGGCCAACTCCGGCCCCCACGCCCACCCAGTGATTTTTCTGGGACGGGGATTAAAAAATCATTGTGTACCTAATGATTTTTTAATCCCCGTCCCAGAAAAATCACCGACACGTGAAAGGGGCCTCCATGGACCTTGCCGATATTCGCCAGGCCATCGATGGCATCGACACTACGCTGCTCAACAGCTTTGTCGAGCGCATGGACATTGCCACCGAAGTCGCCAAATCCAAGATCGAGATGGGTAAGGCCGTCTTCGACCCCGCCCGCGAGCGCTCCAAACTCAACAACCTCGCCAGCCGCGCACCCGAGCGCTACGAGGCCCAGACCATCACCCTGTTCCGCCTTCTCATGAGCATGAGCAAGGCCGAGCAGCAGCGCTACATCAACGAGGTCAAGGGCATCACAGTGTCGCAAAAGGCCCATGCCACGGCCGTAGCCTTTGACACGCCCTTCCCACAGACGGCTACCGTCGCCTGCCAGGGCGTCGAAGGCGCCTACAGCCAGATCGCCGCGTGCAAGCTCTTCGACGTACCCGATATCGCCTTCTTTGATACCTTCGAGGGCGTCATGCGCGCCGTACGTGACGGCTTTTGCGAGTTTGGCGTGCTGCCCATCGAAAACTCCACTGCCGGCTCGGTCAACGCCGTCTACGACCTGCTTGCACAGTTCGACTTCCATATCGTGCGCTCGCTGCGCCTCAAGATCGATCACAACCTGCTCGTCAAACCCGGCACCAAGCTCGCCGACGTGCGCGCCAAGGTCGACGCCCTGCTGGAAGCCCACCCCCTGTATCCGGGCTTGGAGTATTAAAAGAGGTTTTGGGTTTGGCTGAGCAGGCTGCGAG
>UQJA01000166.1 GCA_900541285.1 uncultured Collinsella sp. | reverse complement strand
GTCGGTCGCGGGGCCGTAGGCAAAGTCGGCCTCGGGGTACAGGCGCTTGATGGCCTGCGCCATGATGTGCGCGGCGGAGTGGCGGATGACGTGCGTGACCTCGTCCTGCGGGAGCTCGGCCACCGAACCGTCATTGTAGAGTGCCTTCATGGGTATGTTTTCTCCTCTCGGATGCCTGATGCAAGTGCGTGCGATGCGCTCGGCGTTTTAACTTGCATCATTATAGGCAGGTTGCCTTGGTATACAAGCGCCCGCCGCACCTTAATGGCACGGCGGGCGATTTTCTACGCATGCTTCATCGTGTGGGGGCGGCGCGGGGCGCGTGGCGGCCGTGGCTTGCGCGGGGCGCGCGGTGCCCGTGGCTTGCGGCCGGCCCGGCGATGGATGCGTTACTGAATGCGAGTTCGGCAGTAGGGGCAGACCTTCCAGTGCGCGTCGAGCGGGCGATGGCAGCTGGGGCAGACGTTGCGAACCTGGGTGTCGCACACCGGGCAGACGACGAAGTCCTTCTCGATGGGCGCACCGCACTGCGGGCAGGTGCCGTACTGGGCAAGCTGGCGCTCGCGCAGGGCCATGTCCAGCTCCTGCTCCTCGCGGTCGGACGCGTAGGAGTGCGGGCGCAGGACCAGGTAGGCGATGAGGCCTACAAACGGGATGAGGGCGATGATGCCCCATGCCACGTAGGCGCTGGCGCCGCGGCGGCGAGCGTCGATGAACACATAGACGACCGACAGCACATACAGGGCGATGATAAAGCCAACGAAGGCATAGACGACGCCCATAAGCTGCGGCGACATGAGCTCGGAGATGTACTTGGACATTGGGGTGTACCTTTCGGGGTAGTTACAGCTCGAGTTAGTGTAACACGGGGGTTAACGATTTGGCAGGTCGCAGGCATGGTCGGATAGAAACATCTCAATCTGCAGCGGGCGGCGACATCGACCGCGAGCTTGGATGGTGGTGCCCGCGGTCTAACGAGGTCGGCATCCGTGCCGGGTCTCCCCTCGTCTGCCGTTGGCGGGTGTTGCGGGGCTGTTCGCCGCATTGCCGCCGTGCTGGGGGTATGTAGACCGTAGGATGGTCTTATTGACAGCCTGTCAACTCGTCTGGGAGGCACTGTGACAGAAACGTTTGATATCGCGATTGTCGGCGCGGGCATCACCGGATGCGCCATCGCACGGCAGCTCGCGCGATTTGAACTGTCCATTTGCGTGGTCGAGGCGGCTAACGATATTGCGCTGGGCGCGTCGAAGGCCAACGGCGGCCTGGTGCACGCTGGCTACGATCCGGCGCCGGGCACCGTAAAGGCACAGGTCAACGCCCGTGGCTGCGAGCTGTACGGTACGTGGGCGCAGGAGCTAGGCTTTCTGTTCTGCCGCACCGGGTCGATGGTGTTGGGCTTTAACGACGAGGACCGCGCGCACTTGGAGCAGCTTCGCAGCAACGGCCTGGCAAACGGCGTGCCCGAGTTGTCGATCGTCGGACCCGACCGTATCCACGAATTAGAGCCGCGCGCCAGTGCCTCTGCAACGTGCGCGCTGTGGTGCCCCTCGACTGGGTTTGTCGACCCGTTTGAGGTTGCCATCGCCGCGCTGGAGAACGCCGTGGCCAACGGCGTGACGTTTATGCGGTCTGCACCAGTAGAGGCAATTGAAGTTGCCGGCTCGGATGACGGAGCCGCGCGCTTTACGCTGGCAACGCCCGCAGGAGACGTGCACTGCCGCTACCTGATCAACGCCGCAGGCAACGGCGCCGCGGACATCTCGCATATGGCCGGTGCCGAGGAGTTTCAGATGGTCTGGCGCCAGGGCAACATCGTGGTGCTGGACAAGGAACCGCGCGCGCTGATGCCGCTCTACCCGGTGCCGACGCCGATATCGAAGGGCGTTATCGTCACGGGTACCGTACACGGCAACACCGTGATTACCGCGACCGCCGCCGTGCGTGAGCCGGGCGATACACAGACCTACGCGGGCGATGTCAACGCGCTCCTGACCGGCGCGCGCAAGCTGGTGCCCGACCTGGATACGCGCCGCGTGGTGCGTGCGTTTGCCGGCGGGCGTCCGGTCATTCAGGGTACGAACGACTTCTTTATTGGGCAGTCGGCCGTGGTGCCGGGGCTGTTCCAGGCGGCGGGTATTCAGTCGCCGGGTGTGGCAAGCGCGCCGGCCATTGCCGAGCGCATGGAGCTTGTGATGCGCAAGGCGGGCGTGGAGCTGCACGAGCGGGCGGACTGGAACCCAATTCGCCGCGCGCCGGACGACTTTGACCGCGCACCGCTGGCGCGCAAGGAGGAGCTGATCGAGTCCGATCCCGCGTGGGGACAGATTGTCTGCCGCTGTGAGACGGTGCCCGAGGCCGAGATCGTGGCCGCGATTCGACGCCAGCCGGGCGCGGTTTCGGTCGAGGGCGTCAAGCGCCGCTGTCGTGCCGGCATGGGTCGATGCCAAAGCGGCTTTTGCCAGAGCCGTGTGGTGGCGATCCTGGCGCGCGAGCTGGGCTGCGACCCTAGCGAGGTGCTGTTAGAGGATGCCGGATCTTGGCTGGTTGAGGGACCGCTGAAGGGGGTGCGCTAGGATGGCGACGTTTGATATGCACGACGGACGCGCGGAGGCGAGCGCCGTCGCAACGCAAGCCTTCGACGTGGTCGTCATCGGTGGCGGACCCGC
>UQJA01000165.1 GCA_900541285.1 uncultured Collinsella sp. | reverse complement strand
GGTGTGGCAGTGCTTGCACCAGTGAACCGGCTTGTGGCCGCGATAAATCATGCCCTTATCGAACATGGCCTTGAAGACCTCGATGTCGGCGGCATCGTGCTGGTGATAGAGCGTCAGATAGGGGTTGTCCCAGTCGCCGAGCACGCCCAGACGGCGGAAGCCGGCCTTCTGAAGCTCGATGTTCTCGACAGCGAACTCGTTGCAGAGCTCACGGATCTTGGCCGTGGGGGTCTGGTTGAACTTCTCGGTGCCGAGCTTCTCCTCGACCTTATGCTCGATCGGCTGGCCGTGGCAGTCCCAACCGGGGACATAGGGAACCTCATAGCCCTGCATCATCCAGTAACGGTTGATCATGTCCTTGGAGATCTTGTTCATGGCATGGCCGATGTGAATCGGGCCGTTGGCGTACGGAGGGCCATCGTGCAGCACGAACTTCTTGTGACCCTCGTTCTTCTTCAGAACCTGCTCGTAGACCTTGTTGTCCTGCCAGTCCTTGAGTCGCTTGGGCTCGGACTTGGAAAGACCGGCACGCATGGGAAAACCGGTCTTGGGCAGATTCATCGTCTGCTTGTACTCGTTTGCCACGGTACCCCTTTCATGTCGTGGGCGCGCACGCCCGTTGGGCACCAAAAAAGCGCCCGTCCCTGCAAGCTGGGACGAAGCGCCACAAAACGGGCTATGCGCCCGCAAAAGCTCTTCGCTTAACCACCCAGCTTAGATGCCCTCGCCCGCGTATTCGCGCGCTCGCATCCGTTACTCGGCTGGTCTGTATCGACGACCATCTCGGCGATGTCTACTAAGACGTGCCTATAGGCACGTCCGTTGGGACCGCAGCTCCGGGGTGATTTTCATCGGTCGCATGCACGGGTTCTCAGCGCTCCCCGCTCTCTGTAGCATGCGGATGGCCGACTACTCGTCCCCATCAACGCTTCTGCGGTGTATGCTAGCACGTTCCGCGCCGGCGAAAAACCCTCAACACTGGTTTTATACGTTCGAAATTTCTCGCTATTACAGCCCTTCTCTAGGAGCAAAATACCTGAAAGCACTCTATCGAACGAAAGAAGGTTGCTATGCGCACGATTGGAATGAGCGACTACACCGTTGGCGAGGATTGCTTTACCGAGCTGCCAACCGCACTGGCGGAGTACGGCGCGAAGAAAGTCGCCATCATTGGCGGCAAGCGAGCCCTGGCTGCGGCGCTGCCGGGAATCGAGGCGGCACTTGAAGGTACCGATGTCGAGGTCCTGGAGACGCGCGTCTATGGCACCAACAGTACGCGTGCCAATATCGCCAAGGTCGTGAACTCCCCTGCCTGCCAGGAAGCCGACGTGCTCATCGCATGCGGCGGCGGCAAGGCACTCGATACCGTCAAGACCGCAGCCATCGAGCTCAAGAAGATCGTCTTCACCGTCCCGACGATCTGTTCTAACTGCTCCGCCGCGACCGCCATTGCCGTCGTGTACAACGACGACGGCTCGCTCGAGGGCTATTCGTACCCCAACCGACCGGCGCACATCTTCATCAACCCCAAGATCATCGCCGAAGCTCCGGCGGAGTACTTCTGGGCCGGCGTGGGCGATGCCCTGTCCAAGCAGCCCGAGGTCGAGTACGCCACGAGCGCCGGCAACTTGGAGCACACGGCAGGCCTTGGCCTGGCACTCGCCCACACCTGCTCCGAGCCGCTGTTTACCTACGGCGTTCAGGGTCTTGAGGACGTGCGCCAGAACCTGTCAAGCGAGGCCGTCAAACAAATCGCGCTCGACATCGTGGTCAACACGGGCTACGTCTCCAACCTGACCAACCAAAACGATTACTACTACAACTCGAGCGTGGCGCATGCGTTCTACAATGCCACGTGCAGCATTCCGCGCGAGGGCTCCTACCTACACGGCGAGGTCGTGAGCCTGGGCGTACTGGTGCTGTTTGCCTATACGGGCGATACCGAGAACCTTGAGCACTACGCCGCCTTTAACAAGCAGATGGGGCTGCCCGTGACGCTTGAACAGGTCGGCCTTACCGAGGCGGACATCCCGGCGCTGTGTGAGTATGCCCACGCCACCAACGAGTGGAAGCAGGGTAACCCGGAGCCCTTCACCGACGAGAAGTTCGCCGCCGCCATCAAGGCCGCCAACGCCTACGGCCACACGCTCTAGCTCTAACCCATAACCACCACAAAGGGGACAGGCACCTTTGTGGTGGTTTATATTGCTCCACCATTCAGTTCGTACTCGAACCCGATTCTTTACGAGAAATGGTTCGGGTACGTTTTTTTGTTTATCGGAACTTCTGCGGAAGGACTACTCGGAACGATAAACAGGAACGAACAGAGGCAGGGTATCATCGTGGTGATGGTATCCTGCCTTTTGTTTGCGGGATCAAGGTCGCTTTGTGCGAACTTGATCGCCACCTGTATGGCGCGTTGATGGCAATTGCTGCGTACGTGCGCACCGGGAGCCAGTACACCCCTGGCAAGGCGTAGCACACTAGACATTGTTCCAAAGTCCGCGTGCTAAGGGGGCAGGCCCCTTAGAATTCCTGTGGAGTGTGTACGCACGTACGCAGGAAAACGTCAAAATTTCGCTATATCAGGGCGTTCTTTCATTGGTGAGTATGGTATACACGGCTTAGTCCAACAAATACGAATTTATATATAAAGGAGAATATTGATGAAACTGTTTTTATGTTCGCACTTTTC
>UQJA01000164.1 GCA_900541285.1 uncultured Collinsella sp. | reverse complement strand
CCATGGCGGGCGTGACCGACCCTGCCTACCGCATCATGTGCCGCCGCCGCGGTGCCAACCTTGCCTACAGCGAGATGGTGAGCGTGGCGGGCCTTGCCTATGCCAGCAACAAGACCTGGCGCCTGGTGCTACCGGCTGACGAAGAGCAGCAGATTTGCGTGCAGCTCTTTGGCTCCAAGCCTGATCAGTTTGCGAGCGCCGTCGCCGCCGTCGAGGAGCGCGTTGGCGATCGCCTGTCGCTCATCGATATCAATATGGCATGCCCCGCCCGCAAGGTCGTTACCAAGGGCGAGGGCTCGGCGCTCATGCGCACGCCCGATTTGGCCGAGAAGATCGTCGAGGCGGCGGTGGGTACGGCGCATGTGCCCGTGACCGTAAAGATCCGCAAGGGCTTTTATGCCGAGGACCGCAATGCTGCGACGTTTGCCCAGATGCTTGAGGGCGCAGGGGCTGCCGCAGTCGCCGTGCATGGTCGTTGCGCCACGCAGCTCTACACGGGCCAGGCCGATTGGTCGGTCGTCGATGAGGTGGCCGATGCCGTCGAGATTCCCGTTATCGGTTCTGGCGATGTGTTCTGCGCCGAGGATGCCGCGGAGCATCTGCGCAGCTCGGGTGCCAGCGCGGTGTTTATCGCGCGCGGCATCTACGGTAATCCCTGGGTGTTCGGTGATGCTCGCGCCCTTGCGTTCGATGGCATACCGGTGCCGGCACGCAGCTCCGTCGAGCGCCTGGACGCCCTGCGTGAGCACCTAACGCTGACGCATGAGCTCCTGCCGCTCATGTCGCGTGCCCGCACGTACGCAAGCTGGTACTTAAAAGGCATGCCCCATGCCGCCGCTTGGCGTGCCCATGTGGTGCGCTGTTCCACGTATGAGGAGTTTATGGCGCTGGTCGATGAGATCGAGCGCGATGTGGTGGCCTGTGAGGCTGCCCTTGTCGTCGGCGAATCGGTGCCCCCTCATCCTCTGGAGGCTTAAGGGTGGCCGTTACCGCACTGTACGTGCACGTGCCGTTTTGCGCCCAAAAGTGCCGGTACTGCGACTTTGACTCGCGCAGTTTTGCTCCGTGCGACCTGAGCGCTGCGCTCGAGGCCTATTTTGAGCAGTTGTACGCGCGCCTCGATGCTTTTGGCAAGGCTGGTGCCCTTGACCAGATCCGCACCGTCTATGTTGGTGGCGGTACGCCGTCGCTGGCGGGGGAGCGCCTGGTGGAGCTGGCGCGGCGTATTCGTGCGTGGTGCGCCCCCGTTGAGTTTACCTGCGAGGCAAATCCCGAGTCGCTGACCGCCGAGCTTGCCGCTGCGCTTGCCAAGGTTGGTGTCACACGCGTCTCTCTGGGCGTGCAAACGCTCGATAACACCGAACTTACTGCCATCGGCCGTATTCACGATGCCGATCGGGCGCTCGCCGCCATCGCGACGGTCAAGAACGCTGGGCTTGATGTGTCGTGCGACCTTATGTGCGGACTTCCCGGGCAGACCGCAGCGAGTTGGAAGCACACGCTCGATGGCGTGCTGGCGGCGGCCCCGCATCATGCGTCGGTCTACCCGCTCACGCTTGAGGAGGGGACGCCCCTTTATCGCATGGCGCGCCGCGACGAGTCGCTCGAGCCCGACGAGGATTTTCAGGCTTCGTGCATGGACTTGGCACGCGAGCTTCTGGGTGCCGCCGGCTATCACCCGTATGAGGTGGCGAGCTACGCGCTCGACGGCCATGAGTGCGCCCATAACATTGCCTACTGGACCGGACGGGGCTATCTGGGCCTGGGTCGTTCTGCCGCGGGCATGCTCGACGCCGAGGATTTCGACCGTCTTGCAGGTTTGTTCCCCGGCGTGTCTTCTCGAGGCGATGCGTACCGCGTGCGTCTGGTGCAACGTGACGATGACGCGATGGCGTTCGAGACCGAATATCTGTCGCAGCGCGAGGCTGCGGCTGAAGACCTGATGCTCGCTTGTCGCATGACGCGTGGTGTTGCGTCCGACCTGTTGGTTCGCGTGGCTCGTGTCATCTCGGCCGATGAGCTGACAGCTGCTTGCGATCGCGCGCTCGAATTGGGTCTTGCCACTTGGGTGCCTGAGACGCTCGGGGTCCATGAGGGACCCTTTACTTCGGCAGATGTCGTCGCGGGCCATGTTCGAGCTCGTCTGGCGCCGACCCACCTGGGCTGGCTCGATGGAAATGTTCTGTTCGAGCTGTTTTGGGATCTAGCTTAGGCCGCTCGGGTAGAATTACCGGAATATATACGCTGCTGTGAGCAGGAGGTTGCCGCGCATGGCGACGATGAACGAAAAAGATTACTACGAGATCCTGGGTGTCTCCAAGGATGCCACCTCGCGTGATATTCAAAAGGCCTTCCAACAAAAGGCCCGCAAGCTCCATCCGGACGTCAACAAAGAGCCGGATGCCGAGGAAAAGTTTAAAGAGGTTTCCGAGGCCTACGCCGTGCTTTCGGATGAGCAAAAACGTGCGCGCTACGACGCCATGCGTTCTGGCAATCCCTTCGCCGGTGCTCCTACGGCTTCGCCCTATGGTGGCGGCTACGCCGGCAGCGCAGGCTATGGCAATCCTTTTGAGGGCGGCTTTCCCTTTGGTGGCGCCTGGGGCCAGCAGCGTCGCGGGCAGGCTGCCTACAATCCCGAGAACGGCGCCAACGTGGTCGTCGATATCAAACTCGACGCGAAGGAGGCCAAGGGCGGTGCCCGCAAGACCGTCCGCTACACGCGCTTCGATACCTGTAGCAACTGCGGCGGCTCGGGCTCCGTTTCGTCTGAGCATGCCCATACCTGCCCGAGCTGTGGC
>UQJA01000163.1 GCA_900541285.1 uncultured Collinsella sp. | reverse complement strand
AAGCGCCAGCGCCATACGCTGGGCGGCGGGAACGCCCAAGCCGATCGACTTGAGCTCATCGGCATGCGCAAACACCTGCGCGGGGGTTCCCTCGGCAAACACCGCGCCTTCGTTCATTACGACAATGCGGTCGCAGCAATTGGCCAGGTCATCCATACTATGCGAAACCATGACAACGGTCAGGCCATCGCGGTGAAGTCGATCGATAAGCTCAAGGAAATCCCTGCGCGCAGCCGGATCGAGCCCCGCCATGGGTTCATCGAGCACCAGGACTTCGGGCTCCATGGCGAGCACGCCGGCGAATGCCACACGCCGTTGCTGACCGCCCGAAAGCTCAAAGGGACTCTTGTCGCCGACCGTGGAAAGGTCGAGGCCCACGCGCGAGAGCGATGACTCGACACGACGGTCGACTTCATCTTGCGGCAAGCCAAGGTTGTGCGGACCAAACGCCACGTCCTGCGCCACGGTTTCGGCAAATAGCTGGCGCTCGGGATACTGAAACACCACGCCGACCTTGGCCTTAACAGCGGCGGCGTCTTTCTTGTTTGATAGGTCGAGCCCCAGCGCGCAAACGCTTCCCTCCTGGGGACGAATCAAACCGTTGAGATGCTGGACCAGCGTCGACTTACCCGAACCGGTATGACCTGCCAAACCCAGGAACTCGCCGCGACGCACCGTCAGCGATACATCACGCAGTGCCCACGGGCTGCTGGGGTCGTTTCCCCAGAGAGCCTGTTTGTTCGATTTGCCCGCAGTGGCCGAGCGCTTATGCCAGCGGCGGCGCTCGCGCGGACTGAGCGAATAACTGTACGAAACACGGGCTAGCTCGATGACGGGCTCCGACGCGTTGTCCTCGTTGTCTACCGGAACAGTGCCGTCAGCGATTTCCAACTGGGATACGGAAGACTGCCCCGCGATGTCTGCCCCACTTCGCTCGGCATAAGTCTGCGCAACCTCGGCGACCATATCCACCTCGCGCACCTGCGCGTGAACGGGCACGCCCTTCGCACGAAGCGCCATGCCCAAACGGCACGACGCCGGCATATCTAGGTTGAGCTCCGCGAGCTCATCTGCCCGCGTCAGAATCTCCTCGGGCGTGCCCAACATGGCAACTCGTCCCGCCTGAAACACCGCGATGCGATCTGCCTCGGCGGCTTCTTCCATAAAGTGCGTAATCATCACGATGGTCATGCCGCGATCGTGCAACGCGCGGCAAGCCTTCATGAGACCCTTGCGTCCACGCGGATCGAGCATCGAGGAGGCCTCGTCCAATATGAGCACGCGCGGTTCCATGGCAAGCACGCCGGCAAGCGCCACGCGCTGCTTTTGGCCGCCCGAAAGCGCGTGGGTCTCGTGGCGCTCAAAGCCCACCAGGCCCACGCCCTTCAGCGCCTCGCGTACGCGCTGCCCAATTTGTACCGATGGCACGCCTAGGTTTTCGGGACCAAACGCAATGTCATCTTCGACAAGCGTTGCCACCAGCTGGTCGTCGGGATTCTGGAATACCATGCCCGCGGTCGAACGAATGTCGTAGACCAGCTCGAGGTCGGACGCATCCATGCCGTTGATGCGTACCGTGCCCGCATCGGGCTGCAACAGCGCATTCAGATGCTTGGCAAACGTCGACTTGCCCGACCCATTGCCACCGAGGATGCAGAAAAACTCCCCGTCCTCGATGTTCAGATCGACACCATCGAGTGCCGACACGGCACCGTCATAGCTAAAGGAAACGCCTCGACACTCAATCATGCGCGGCCTTTGACCTGGTCCTTTTTAGGCGTGATGAGGTTGGAGACTGCTTTATACACCGCCAGCGTCAACACCGAGTTAAGCACGGTCTTGATAAGGTTGAACGGCAGTACGGCAGGAATCATGAGCGGGGCGATCGCATCGACCGAGCCATACCAGAACCATACGCCAATGGTAAGGTTTGAGACCATAGACAGCGCCGTAGCGGCAATGACGCCGAGCACCAGGCCAATCACGGCACCCTTATAGGTATGCATCTTCTGGTAGACGATAGCCGCGGGCAAAATGTAGCCCAGCGTGGCAACCAAGTTCATAAGCGCACCGACCCAGTCACCCGTAGTGAGCGCATGGATAACGATTGCCATAGCAGCAACAGCGGTACCGGAACCGGGGCCATATGCAAACCCGCACACCATCGCCGGAACCAGCGACGGGTCATACGTCAAAAACGGCGCCGAAGGAAGGATAGGCAGCTGCACGTACATAAACAGGGCGCCCAGGGCGCACATCAGCGCCATGGTAACGAGCTGTTTGGTGCTCCACCTATTCGTGTTCTCAAAATGGATATGCTGCGACTGTTCAGACATAAGATCACCTGCCTCTTTCATCCGGACTCTAACCGTTGGTACTGGGATCTCACCAGTTCAGCCGGCATGCGAACCAACACACGCACGGGTCGCGGACTCATCGGCTCAGTCGCAGGCACCTCGCCTGCTCCACGGCGCCCCTTTGGCACCGCCCGATTTACCGCCAGTGGGGAATTCCACCCCGCCCTGAAACAGCAATTGCAAGTGTAGCACGAGCAATCGTTCGCGCAAGTATGCCGAGGGTAATTTGTGGCGGGGATTAGTTGCCGCAACAACCACGTTCCCCACCCATCCCAAAGTAACGCGCCTTTCGCGGCAAAGCCGCGAAACAGCGAAAGGGACACGTACTCCCATCAACCACGACTTTCTCCGCGAGCCGACCTCAAGGCCGTAAACGCAGGGGATCCGGGGGCGTGACGGGGTTTCTCTCCGGAACATTCCGCACTGATATTTTCTGTATTGAAGACGTCGATGATGCACCCGTATAC
>UQJA01000162.1 GCA_900541285.1 uncultured Collinsella sp. | reverse complement strand
GAAGGGCTCGATCTCGGTGGGGTGGTTGTGGGTCTCGTTCTTAAACAGGAACAGCCAGTCCTGGTCCTCGCCGTCGACATCGACCTTCACCTTGACGGTGCAGGCGTTGATCTCCTCGGACTCGTCGACATCGGTCATGACGCCGGTCTTCTTAAGGTACTTGGCGCCGATGGTGCCCATGTCCATGAGACAGACGGGCTTGGCGTCGCGACCGAGTTCGTGGCGCATCTCCATGTAGCGGTCGAAGGCCTGCTGCACCACGGCGTCGTCGATCGTCACGTCGTCCAGGACGGTGCCGAAGGTGGTGTGGCGGCAGTGGTCGGACCAATAGGTGTCGATCACGCGGATCTCGGTGATGGTGGGGTCGCGGTCCTCATCGCGGAAGTACTGCTGGCAGAAGGCGATGTCCGCCTCGTCCATGGCAAGGCCGCGCTCGGAAATAAAGGCGGCAAGGCCGGCCTCGTCGAGCTCACGGAAACCGTCGAGCACCTCGACGGGCTGGGGCTCGGGGGTCTCCATGTACAGCGTCTCGGGCAGGTCGAGCGAGGCGATGCGCGCCTCGACGGGGTTCACCACGTAGTGCTTGATGGCATCGATGGCGGCCTCGTCCAGAGCGCCCGAGATCATATAGACCTTGGCGGAGCGCACGGCGGGGCGCTCGCCCTGGCTGATGAGCTGCACGCACTCGCTGGCGGAGTCGGCGCGCTGGTCAAACTGGCCAGGCAGGAATTCGACGGCAAAGACGGCGCCATCGCTTGCGGGGAGCTCGTCGTAGGTCACATCGACCTGGGGCTCGCTAAAGACGGTCGGCACGCAGGAGCGGAAAAGCTCCTCGTCGATGCCCTCGACGTCGTAGCGGTTGATGATCCTCAGGGCCTCGATGCCCTTGATGCCGAGAATTTCGGTCAGCTCGCCCTTGAGCTGCTGAGCCTCGACGTCGAACCCGGGTTTCTTCTCCACGTAGATACGAGAGACCATTGGTTCCTGCCTTCCTGATCGGTTGGGCGTACGGTACGGTATGCGGCAGCGGTCGGTTTGCGGGGTCTGCCCTGCGGTCGCCTTGAGCCACATGTTTGTAAACCTCACTATGATACGACAGCTCGCGGCGCGGTGAGGACGGCGAGGGTGCTACAGTGAAGCGCAAACAAGAGAAAGGCATCACATGGCATTCGTTTCGCTCGCCATCATCGCACTCGTGGCCTTTGCAAGCCCCTTCATCGCCTCGGCGATTCCTGGAAAACCCGTTCCCGAGACGGTCTTTTTGCTCGTGCTCGGCGCGGTGCTGGGACCCCATATGCTCGGCGTCATCCATGTAGATGCCGAGGTCTCGCTTGTGTCCGAGCTCGGTCTGGCCTTTTTGTTCCTGCTTGCCGGCTTTGAGATCGACCCCAAGAGCATCACGGGCGTCGAGGGGCGCTACGGCTTGGCGACGTGGGTCGTCACGTTTGGTATCGCCTGGCTTGCCGTGCGCTTTACCCCGTGGTTCTCGGTCAGTCATTTCGACGGTATCGCCGTGACGCTTGCCCTCACTTCTACGGCGCTCGGCACGCTCGTGCCCATCATGCGTGAGCGTTCACTTGTCGGAACGCGCGTGGGCGACTCGATTCTCGCGTATGGCACTTGGGGCGAGCTCGGTCCCGTGCTCGCCATGTCGGTGCTGCTGTCTGCCCGCACCGGCATCCAGACGCTCGTGATTCTTGGCCTGTTTGCTGCGGTCTGCGTGCTGCTGGCCGCGGTTCCAAGTCGTTCCAGGCGCGTCGGCAGCCGCTTCTTTTCGTTTGTCGAGGAACGCGCCGACACCACATCGCAGACTTTCGTGCGCCTGACGGTGCTCATCCTGGTTACGCTCGTGGCGTTCTCGGCCATCTTTGACCTCGACATCGTGTTGGGTTCTTTTGCCGCCGGCTTTGTCTTGCGCTATATCATCCCCGAGGGCAACCATACGCTCGAGACCAAGCTCGACGGCCTGGCCTACGGCTTTTTGATTCCGGTGTTCTTTATCGTATCGGGCGCAAAGATCGACCTGACGGCCGTGGCGTCGCGCCCCGGGCTGCTCGCGGGCTTTATCGTGGCGTTACTGATTATTCGTGCCGTGCCTATTCTCGTCTCTATGAGCTTTTGTCCCGTGACGCGCGATGTGTCGGCGTATGGCCGCATTACCGTGGCCCTGTACTGCACCACGGCCCTGCCGATCATCGTTGCCGTGACAAGCGTTGCCGTCAACGCGGGTGCGCTGTCGCAAGATATTGCGTCGGTTATGGTTGCCGCCGGTGCCATTACGGTGTTCTTGATGCCATTGCTCGCGCAGCTCTTCTACCGTGTGGTCGACGCCGCACCGGTCGCCGCCGTGGCAGAGGTTGCCGAGCATCCATCCGATGCGCTCGACATCCTGCGCGCCCATCACGATTTGGCGAGCCTGCTCGCACGCGAGCACGAGCTGCTGACATCACATGGCCATGGTCGCGTATTTGAGGGCCTGCCTACGCTCGATACGATTGCCGAGCGTCTTTCCGCTGAGGCGGCGAGCGGCCATATCGATGCCCGCATCGTGGACGCGGCACATCTTCTTGCCGATAAGACCTATGGAGACGAGGTCGACCCGTCCGAGCTGACTCCGCGCGAGCGTCGCCGCCTGGAGCGCGCTAAGCTCGCCGTGCGCGAATACCGCCGCCGCATGCTGGAGCTCTATGCGCGCGATGAAGCCCAGGACGACGACGGCAGGTAGCCAACGCCGCCGCGGAAAATGCATCCCGGAATTGACATCCAGAGTGGGATGCACTTTCCGCGAGAGGCCCGTTGCGGAAAGTGCGTCCCAGAATCGGCGTCCAAAATGGGATGCAGTTTCCTCATGAGGGCTCTGGGGGAAACGGCATCCCGTTCTGAGCTAGAAAACTGGGATACGGTTTCCGTCCAAATAAAAGAAGGCGCGCTGCCTGCATCGATCGCAGGCAGCG
>UQJA01000161.1 GCA_900541285.1 uncultured Collinsella sp. | reverse complement strand
GGCGGATGCCGCATCGAACGCGGATTGACCGAGCCGAGATAGCTCAGTGCTCCACTTCCTGTAGAGCTCGTCGAGCTCCTGGTCGTAGCTGACGGCAGGCCCTGTTGTCCCGTCCACATTTCCCAGGATGACGAGCGCGAAGTCCTCGGTCGTCTCGGAGGCCCCGTTGGCGCTGTAGAACTCGAAGTATGCCAGCCTACACCTGCCGGTGCCGTTGACCGCCTGCGGCGGGAGCGTGACGCCCACCGTGCCGTTGCCCACGGTCGCCGAGCAGCGAGCCCATGTGCCGTCGGCGTGGAGCACGCACAGCCGCGCGGACTGGTACGCCGGCGTGTAGGCCGCGCCGTCCGTGGTGAGCGACGCCGTTATCTTCTGGGTCTGCGTCTCGCCCCTGCGCACGGTGACGCGCTGCGGGACGGTACCCGGGCGCTTGCGCATGTCGAGCGCTATGGCGTGGTTGATCATTCCTTGGCCTCCAACGCCTTGAGCGCGGCGAGCGCGGACCTGAAGGCCTCGACAGGGTCGACGGCCTCGGTTCCCTCCCCCGTCTCGTCGGCCGTGGCCGGCTGAGGGTCGACGATGGCCGAGAGCGCGTCGAAGCACGCCACAGTGGCCGCCGTGCGCTTGTCGACGTAGGGCGGGAGCACCACCGCGACGCCGTTGATTGCCGGGTTGGGCTCCTTGACGTCCTTCGCGTCGACGACCTCGCGCCTTCCGTCCTCGTGCTCGGCTATGACGATCATGCCGCCCTCCTGCGCCTTTGCGAGCAGGTCGGTGTCGTAGTCCGAGACGTACCCCTCGCAGTTGCCGATCGGGTCGTGCAGCAGGTAGGCGACGATGCGGTTCGTCGCCTTCTCCATCTCATCGGTCATATCTTCCTCCTATCCCATGTTGCGTATGCAAATTCCGTTGATGAACTCGGTCTCCATTGTTCTGAGGCTTGCGGTATCCCATCCGTCACCCGGTGGGTAGGTGAAGCCGACCGGGTAGTACGTGCCGGTCGAGCCGTGGAATGTGGTCACCGACGTGTCGCTCGTGGCCCTGACGGAGATTTTCGGGGCGCTGATGCGAACCGAGCCGTCCGCCTGGAGCTGGAGGCCGTATCTCGTCGTTCCGTCGGACTTGTCGTACATGGACGACGAGAAGTCGATGTAGCCGACCCGCGAGGTGGACGAGGCCCCGCCTTTCGTGCGGTACCCCTCCATCTGACCGACGTTGTTCAGCTTCGTGTAGTACGAGCTCCCACCGCACGAGAAGGTGCCGCTCGCCGTGATGTTCTTCGCGGTCATGTAGTTGGTGTTCAGCACGCCCTCCTTGAGGTTCCACGAGCTGCGGCCCTTGGCGTCCGCGATGGTGCCGGTGGCCATGTACGAGGCGTTGATGTACACCCTGTCGTTCTGCATGTAGATGCCCTGCTCGGTGCCGCCTTTTGTCAGGCGGTCGAAGATGGCCTTCTGGGTCAGTTGCTCGTCGTAGCTGCTGAGGATGCCGTCGGCGTAGTCCGATGCGTTCTTCTGCTCGATGGCGTGGCGCGCCCCGGTCGCGGCATCGGCGTAGTCCTTGACCGCGCTCGAGTAGGCTCCGTAGGCGGCGTCGTACTCGTACATCGCCGCCTTCAGGTCCTCGGCGGTCTTGCAGCGGAGCACCTTGTCGACCTTGTCGGCGTAGGCGCCGTACGTGCCGCCCTCGTCGGTCGTGCCGAAGGCCTTGGTGTAGCGCGGGCCGAGGACCGACGAGACGAACTGGGCGCTCAGCGCCTTGTTGGACTTCAGCGAGTTGAATTGGCTCGTCGCCTCCTCGCGCTCCTTGTCCACGTCCTGCTTGGCCTTCTTCACGGCGGCTGCCTCGGCCTCGGTCACGACGCCGTCCCTTGCGAGGTCCTGCACCGTCGTGTCGAGGCCGTTGAGTGAGCCCGTGAGGTCGTGCGCGCTCTGGTAGGCCTTGTTGTACGCCGCCTCGAGGACCGGCGCCGTGTGGGTGACGCTGCCGTCGCCGGATGTGACGCGCTCCATCGACCAGACGAAGTATCCGTTCGACCATTGCGGGAGGTCCTCGGACCACCCCAGCTCGGGGTTCTGCGCGTTAATCGGCGGCACGCTGTCCGATTGATTCTTGGCGTAGAGCTTCACACGCGCCGCGATGGCGCTGCCGGCCATCTGGTTGCTGCCGTTGATGGCCTTGGCTAGGCAAGGCGCGGTGTAGGTGACCGAGCCGTCCGTCCACGTGATCTTACTCCGCGTCCAGATGTACTTGCCCTTTGCCCACGCGGGCTGCGCCTCGGACCAGCTGCCGCCGGACTGCGCAGTGGCGCTCGTGGACAGGTAGTACTGCTCCACGATGCCGCTCACGCCGGTGCCTGTGGAGCCCTTGTCGCCCTTGGCGCCGTCGATGCCGCTGATGCACACGGGCTCAGAATACTCTATATCCCCTGATTGCATCGTCGTCTTGGTGCGCGTCCAGATATACTTGCCCGACACCCACTGGGGCGCCGTGGTCTGCCACCCGCCCTGCGGTTCGGTGACGCGCGATGAGCCCTGCGCGTACTCGACATCGACAGACGCGATGACGGCGTCGGTCGTGGCGATGTCCTTGTCGCCGATCTTCGCGCCGGGGCCGATATGCAGTTCGCTCTCGTCGAGGTTCCAGTAGTTCTTGCCTGCCCTGTCCTGAATCGTGCCGGCCTTGATGAGGTCGCCCATGAGCGTGCCGACCGTGATGAGGTCGGCGGTGAAGCCCGCGCCCGTGCCGAAGGTGCGCCAGTCCCACGAGCCGTCGGCCTTGCAACCGGAGGCGATGCGGAAGCCCTGCGAGCACAGCTGCATGGCGCTGCCCTTGCCCGTGGTCGAGCGGCCGTTCGCGTCCATCGGGACGGACGCGTAGATTGTCCCCTGCTCGAAGCTGGTGAAGGTGTAGCTGCTGCCGGACATGTTGAACTGGTTGTTCATCGCGTCCACGACCTGCTGGAGGTACGACGGCGGCGTGGATGCCGCCACGTCCCAGCTGGACGAGCGCCTGGACAGGCTGGACACCTGCTTCTGCTGCG
>UQJA01000160.1 GCA_900541285.1 uncultured Collinsella sp. | reverse complement strand
GGCATCGCCTCGGTGGCGGCTGCCCGCGGCTACAAGGTGATCATCACCATGCCCGAGACCATGTCCGTCGAGCGCCGCAAGCTTATGCAAGCATACGGCGCACAGCTCGTGCTCACCGACGGCTCCAAGGGCATGAAGGGCGCCATCGCCAAGGCTGAGGAGCTGCAGAAGGAGACGCCCAACAGCATCATCGCCGGCCAGTTTGTGAACCCCGCCAACCCGGCCATTCACAAGGCCACGACCGGCCCCGAGATCTGGGACGACACCGACGGCCAGGTCGACATCTTCGTCGCCGGCGTTGGTACCGGCGGCACCGTGACCGGCGTGGGCGAGTTCCTCAAGGAGCAGAACCCCGAGATTCAGGTCGTCGCCGTCGAGCCCGCCACTTCCCCGGTGCTCTCTAAGGGCCAAGCCGGCCCGCACAAGATCCAGGGTATCGGTGCCGGCTTTGTGCCCGACGTCCTCGACACCCAGATCTATGACGAGATCATCCCCGTCGAGAACGACGACGCCTTTGCCACCGGCCGCGCCGTGGGCCACAAGGAGGGCGTGCTCGTGGGCATTTCGTCCGGCGCCGCCGTGTGGGCCGCACTGCAGCTGGCCAAGCGTCCCGAGAACGAGGGCAAGACCATCGTGGCGCTGCTCGCCGACACCGGCGAGCGTTACCTGTCCACGGCGCTCTTCCAGGACTAGGGCCCGTCACTTGTCGATAGGCCCAAGGCACGCCGGTCTCCCCTCTCTTCTGGCAGCCTGGGCTCATCCCAACAGGGTGTCCCACATGACGCCCGAACTTGCTACAATGTCTGCGGCGCGGAACCAGCCTCCCGCGCCGCTTTTCTTTTTTGGCCACATGCCACCAAGGAGAACCTCCCCATGCACAACAAGCGCGTGCTCGTCGCCATGAGCGGCGGCGTCGATTCCAGCGTGACCGCGTATCTGCTCAAAAGTCAGGGTTACGAATGCGTCGGTGCCACCATGCGCCTCACCTGCCCCGCACCCGACCCCGTCACGGGCATGAGTAAGGTCGACCGTGACATCGCCGATGCAAAGGCCGTCGCCGATCGTCTGGGGATACCTCACCATGTGCTCGACCTGCAGCAGGCCTTCGACCACAGTGTTATCGAGCGTTTTGTGAACGCCTACCAGGAGGGGCTGACGCCCAACCCGTGCATCATCTGCAACCGCCACATTAAGTTTGGCGCGTTGCTCGATGCGGCGCTGGACATGGGCTGCGACTACATCGCAACGGGACATTACGCCAAAACGAGCCAGGCGCCCGACGGCACCTGGCAGCTGCATCGCGGCGAGGACCCCAAAAAGGACCAGAGTTACTTTTTGTATTCGCTCACGCAAGAGCGCCTGGCACGCACAATCTTTCCGCTGGCAGGCCTGAACAAGGAGCGCGACGTGCGCCGCATTGCCGCCGAGCAGGACTTCATCAACGCCAAGAAGGCCGAAAGCGAGGACATCTGCTTTATTCCAGACGGTGACTACGCGGGCTATATCGAGCGCCGCTGCGGACATCCCGCTGCACCGGGCGACATTGTGTGGCGCGACGGCAGCGTGGTCGGACGCCATAACGGCGCGTTGCGCTATACCATCGGCCAGCGCAAGGGCTTGGGCGTCGCGATGGCGCATCCCGTGTATGTGACGGGCGTCGATGCCGCCAACAACACCGTGCATCTGGGCGAGGCCGAGGACCTAACGGCCACAGCACTCACGGCCGACGACTGGATCTGGAGCGCGCCGGACGCACGCATGGAGGCCGAGCTCGATGCCGGCGGCATTCGCGTAGGCGCCAAGTACCGCTACCGTCAGAAAGACCAGGCAGCGACCCTTACGCGTGACGAAGACGGGCAAATGCTGCTAACTTTTGACGAGCCACAACGAGCCATCGCCCCCGGACAGGCCGTTGTGGTCTACCGCGGCGACGTCGTCCTGGGCGGCGGCACCGTGACCGGCGCACTTAAGTAGCCCCATCCCCTTCATAAATTGCGGTGAAATAGGGACTGTTTAAGCGTTTAAAACCGCCAAACAGTCCCTATTTCACCGCAACTTAGAGAGGACGGCCTCGGTCGGTACTGCCGTATCAGCCGAGGCCGCTGCATCGCTAGCGCTGTACGTAGGCGCGGACGAGCTCGAAGGTGTTGCGCACGCCGTCGATGTGGCTGCGCTCGTAGTTGTGGCTCGCGTACACGCCGGGGCCGATCAGACCATGGCGAATGTCGTAGCCGGCCGAGAGCGTGGCCTCAACGTCCGAGCCGTAATGCGGGTACACGTCGATGGCGTAATCGAGCTCAAGCTCGCGCGCGATATTGGACAGCGTGGTCACCAGATCGTAGTTGTAGGGGCCGCCCGAATCCTTGGCGCAAATCGACACCATGCGCTCGGTGCAGCCCAGGTCGTCGCCCACGCAGCCCATGTCCACGCTGATCATCTCGCGCGTGTCGGCCGGCACAAAGGCACCGCCATGGCCGACCTCCTCGTACACGGTAAAGAGCAGCGAAACCTTACGCGAAAGCGTCACCTCGCCAGCGGCGACGGCACGCGCCAAGCCCAGCAAAATGGCGGCCGAAAGCTTGTCGTCCAGGAAGCGGCTCTTAATGTAGCCACTCTCCGTCACCGTCGTGCGAGGGTCCATAGCGATGATGTCGCCAGTCTGAATACCCAGCTCGAGCACATCGTCCTTGCTGTCGACGTTCTCGTCGAGCAGGATCTCCATGTTCTTCTCGATAGTCTTGACCGGCTCGTCGGCCACGTGCGCCGAAGGCTCGGTATTGAGGACCACACCCGTGTACACATTGCCGTCGCGCGTGTAGACGGTGCAGTTCTCGCCATCGGCCGTAGACCACTGATGCCCGCCGATCGTCGTGGGGCGCAGACGACCATTGTCCTTGATAGAGCGCACCATAGCGCCCAGGGTATCGACATGGCTCGCCAACACGAGCGGCTCACCCTCACCACCAAGCTCAACGAGCACGTTGCCCTTATTAGAACGCTCAGGCCCAAACCCCATATCGCGCAATGTTTCCATTAGATAATCAGTCGCCGCACGGGTATAGCCGGTAGGCGAAGCAATCGAGGTAAGCGCCTTCAGCTGGTCAGTAATATAGGAGAGCATAGAATCCATCTTGGACACCAAAGTCACCCTTTCATATCGAATTAAACCCACAGCAACAATACCACCACGCACAATTATTTACCTAGCGAGACAACCCATCGAGCTTCTCAGAGCAGCGCCCGTCACGATAACGA
>UQJA01000159.1 GCA_900541285.1 uncultured Collinsella sp. | reverse complement strand
GCGGCAATCTGCCTTTCAACTTCGGCGGCATGACCAAAAGGTCAATGCCGCCTCGCTTCAAGGCACCTTGCTCGCTCTGGCGGGTTTTCGCTGACGTTTTTCGACCTGCATCGTTGCCAGGGTTGGTACCAATGACTAATGCGGTAGCAAGCTACGTCGGTCCGATTGATCGGCTGGGTTTTCGAGGTGCCCCAGGTCGCCGCGAAAGAGGAGCGAAGCGTACTTTGGTACGCGAGCGACGGTTTGAGCGGCGAGATGGGGTGCCTCGGAAAGCCAGACGATTAAGCGGACGGTTCCTGCTGCGTAATGCAGTGGATATTTCCGCCACCGAAGACGACCTGCTCGGACTGAACGCCGACGCACTTGTAGACGCCCTCGCCCCAGACCTCGTCGTAGATCTTCTGGAGCGTGTCAACGGCAATCTGATCGTTCTCGTCGCCGTACTGCGGGACGATAACGCCGTGGTTGGTGACCAGGTAGTTCATGTAGGAGGCGATCAGCGGCTCGTTGGCAACGCGCGGCTCGGCGTTCTCGTCGGCGTCGATGGTGTCGCAGGAAGCCTGGTCCATGAACAGCGGGTTCACAGGCATACAGAGCTTGTAGACCTTCATCTTGCGGCCCTTGGCGTCAACGGCGTTGGAGAGGGTCTCGTAGACAGCGTGGCACTGCTCGTAGAACGGATACCCGGGATCGTCGGTCCAGATGCAGGCCATAACGCCCGGAGCGATGAACGTAACGACATCATCGATGTGACCGTTGGTCTCCTCGGGATCGATACCCTCCTTAACCCAGATGACCTTCTCGACACCCAGGTACTCCTTGAGGTGCTCGTCCATATAGGCGCGAAGTTCCTCGCTCCAGGGCTCAAACTTCCTCTTGAACTTGGGCCAGATGGACTCGGGATCCTCTTCCTCCTCCAGAACCGCAGAGCAGGTGCGGCCCGGGGAAAGCAGGCACTGGTCGGTCACGACCACGGTGCCTTCGCCGTCGACGGTAATGGAGCCGCCCTCGAGGATCATGTCATCGGGACGATAGCGACGGCAGCCGGAAAGCTCAGCCATCTTAAGGGCAATCTGCTCGTCCTTGTCCCACGGGAAATAGAGGCCGTCGACGAGGCCGCCGTAGGCGTTGAAGTGCCAGTGGTTGGCGCGCTTATCGCCCTTGCCATTGATAACAAAAGTGGCAGCGGTGTCGCGGAACCAAGCGTCGTCGGTGGTCATCTCGATAACGGTGACGTTCTCGTCTTCCTCAAAGGCGGCCTTGCAGTTGGCGTAGTCGGCCTGGTTGGCGCACATGGTGACCGGGGTGAACTCGGCGATGGCGCGAGCGATGGCGGCATACTGCTTCTGAGCCGGCTTGGCACCATGGGCCCAGGTATCGGTGCGATGGGGCCAGCCCATCCACACGCGATCCTGTGGGGCGAACTCAGCAGGCATAAAAAAGCCATCGGCCTTAGGGGTGGACTCGGACTCGGTGATCGTACGCATAAGATTTCCTCCAAATCGAACGATCGCTTGCTGCGGACGGGTTACCCGCAGCCTAAAACCAAGAGATGGTAGGCGCCCGTTCCCCGGCAAAGGTCGGGGCGCCTGGCACCGGTTTTCACGGATGTCGCACCGGCAAGCGACGACGTAACCTGGCGCGCGGAGACAAAATGCACGAAGGATACGGAAGAGAGATTGGGGTGGGCGGTGGTTACCGGAGCAATAGCTCACACCCACCTCAGAGAAAGGTTAGCAAACCTGTTGCTTGGGCACGCCTCCGAAGAGGCTAGAGCGTCCCGAGTCGGGAGCGACAAGCCCGACGAAGCGTACGTTGGTACGCGAGGAAGGTTGGAGTCCCGAATCCGGGTGCTCTAGTCCTCCTCGGACTCCTCAGCGAGGCGCTGAGCAGCCAGCTCGGGAGTGAGACCCTTGTACTCGGTCTCGCGGCCCTTAGCACTGACGACGCGGACAACCTCGCCAATAAGCAAGAGCACGATGAAGATGACGATCATCGGGACCTTATCGCCAATCTCATCGACAGAGAACGGAATCAGCGTTGCAACGATAGCCAGAATCAGCTCGATGCAGGGAATAGCCAGCATGACCTTCATCATGGCGCCCTTAAACGGGAACGTAAAGATACGCTCACGGTTGGGGTCGTTCTTACGAAGGTTGAGGAATGCCGGGAACATCGGGATGTAGGTCAGCAGCAGGAAGACAACGGAGGTACCGAAGAGCATCCAGAAGACACCGTTGGAGATGGCGTCGATGGGAACCAGCTGCAGGCACAGCACCAGGGAGGCAACGATGGCGTTGACCAGGTTGGCGCCGTTGGGCATGTCGTCATCCGAGATCATCGAGGCGAAGACCTTGGGCATGTTGCCATGCTCGGCAGCATAGCGAGCAACGGAGTTGACGCCGAAGGACCAGGCAGCCATGTTGGCGAACAGCGTAATCAGGAAGGCGATGCAGATGACCTTAAAGATCATGGAATCGCCCACAATAGTCTGGACAGCGTAAATCATGCCGTAGTCGGGATCGATGGAATCGGCCGGCACAGCAGCGCCGATGCCAAAGCCGGCGAAGAGGTAGATCACGGCGATGGACAGGCCGCCGACGATGATAGCCTTGGGGATATCGCGAGCGGGATCGGCCATATCGTCGGTCATGGTGCAGATGACCTCGAAGCCCATGAAGTTAAAGATGATGATCGACAGGTAGCCGAGCGCGTTGGTGTTGGTGAGCTCGGGCAAGAAGGTGACAGCGGACATATCGTTCGCAAAACCGTTCTCCATGGCGTACCAAATGCCCAAAGCGCCGACGATAACGGCAACGGCGACCTTGATGATGGCGCCGCCGTTCAGGACCCACTCGGAGTCGGCAGCCTTTGAGCGACCCATAAGATAGACAATCCACGCAAAGGCAAGGTCGATACCAATCTTGGCAATCAGATTGAACTCGACGCCAAAGACCATGCCCAAAATGTCCGGGAACATAGTGGCCAGCGAGGCAATCCACAGCGGGTAGTTAACCCAGTAGTAGTACGAAATGCGGGCGCCCCACTTGTCGCCCAGGCCATCGCGTACCCAGTCGTAAATGCCACCCTCACCGTCATAGGTAGTGCCGAGCTCGGCAACGACCATGCCATAAGGGAGCAGGAAGGTCAGAATCAGGAAGATCCACCAGAAGAACTGCTGGTTACCAATGGCAGCAGCAGGTGCGGCGGCCTCGCAAACGAAGACGACGCAGATGATGGTCGAGATGACCGTCAAGAAGGAAAGCTTTTTCTTTCCGTCGCTCATGATGAGCTCCTTCGCTCAGTCTTGGACAAATCGAGGCCCTTAAGATATTAAGGCAATTGCCGGGCCTCGGTGAGCGGGCGACAGGAGATGAGCATCCGCCGCCCGCAAACGCGCTTCTACGATGAAGTTACGCGGTTTTGCCAAACCGCGTAACGGCTCGACGCTGCAAACGCCCCTAAGCGGCA
>UQJA01000158.1 GCA_900541285.1 uncultured Collinsella sp. | reverse complement strand
TAGCGTGGTTCCCTAAAGGGCGACAACGCAGGAGACCCGGCAAGGCCGGGAGCACTTTGTCTCGCAAACATTCCGCAGCCGCGAAGCGGCGAGGACGTTTGAGAGGCAAAGTGCGTAGGCCTTGCCGGGTCTCCGGTGGGAGTTGAGTCCCTTTAGAACTTGTCGTGGAAGGTACGCGAAATGACCTCGTCCTGCTGCTCCTTGGTGAGCGTGTGGAAGTTCACGGCATAGCCGGAAACGCGGATGGTCAGCTGCGGGTACTTCTCGGGGTGAGCCTGAGCGTCAAGCAGCGTCTCACGGTTGAAGACGTTGATGTTCAGGTGGTGGCCACCCTTCTCGGCGTAAGCGTCGAGCATGTGGACCAGGTTATCGGCCTGAGTCTCAGAAACTTCAGAAACCTTCATAATGTGTCTCCTTCGATTAATAGGCGCCGGCCGAAACCGGCGCGCTAATCAGTAATCGTTATTGTTAGTATAGCACTAACAATAGTTACTCGCCCAGCTGATCAAGGTCGATATCGCCAAAGAACACCTGGTCCTCCTTGCCGAGCGCACTCGGGATGATGGAGAAGGTGTTGGAGATGCCGTCCTGAGCATCGCGGAACGGGAGCTTGGAAACCGAAGACAGCGAAGCGATGGCGCCGTGGCTATCGCGCTTGTGCATGGGGTTTGCACCCGGGGCGAACGGCTGGCCAGCCTTGCGGCCGTCGGGCGTGGAGCCGGTCTTCTTACCGTAGACGACGTTGGAAGTAATGGTCAGAACCGAGGTCGTGGGCACGGAGTTGCGGTAGGTGTCGTTCATGCGGATGTACTCCATGAACTGGTGCACAACGTCGTGAGCGATCTGGTCGACGCGGTCGTCGTCGTTACCGTACTTGGGGAAATCGCCCTCGGTCTCGAAGTCGACGATGATGCCGTTCTCGTCACGGACGGGGTGGACCTTGGCGTACTTGATGGCGGACAGGGAGTCAGCCACGACGGAAAGGCCAGCGATGCCCGTAGCGAACCAGCGGTGCACGTGCTTGTCGTGCAGAGCCATCTGGATGCGCTCGTAGCAATACTTGTCGTGCATGTAGTGAATGATGTTCAGCGAGTTGACGTACACGCCAGCGAGCCACTTCATCATGTCGTTGTACTTGGCCACAACGTCGTCGTAATCGAGCGTATCGCCCTCGACGGCGCGATACTTGGGGCCGACCTGCTTCTTGGAGACCTCGTCGACGCCGCCGTTGAGTGCGTACAGCAGGCACTTGGCCAGGTTGGCACGGGCGCCGAAGAACTGCATCTCCTTGCCAATGCGCATGGAAGACACGCAGCAGGCGATGCCGTAGTCGTCGCCGTGGTAAACGCGCATGAGGTCGTCGTTCTCGTACTGGATCGAGGAGCTGGCGACAGAAGTCTTGGCGCAGAACTTCTTGAAGTTCTCGGGCAGACGGGTCGACCACAGAACGGTCATGTTGGGCTCGGGGCTGGTGCCCATGTTCTCGAGCGTGTGCAGGTAGCGGTAGCTCATCTTGGTAACGAGCGTACGGCCGTCAACACCCATGCCGCCGATGGACTCGGTGACCCACTGCGGGTCGCCGGTGAACAGGGCCTGGTACTCGGGGGTACGGGCAAACTTGACCATGCGGAGCTTCATGATGAAGTGATCCACGAACTCCTGGATCTGCTCCTCGGTGAAGGTACCGTTGGCAAGGTCGCGCTCAGCGTAGATGTCGATGAACGTAGAGGTACGGCCGATGGACATAGCGGCGCCGTTCTGCTCCTTGACGGCAGCGAGGTAGGCGAAGTACATCCACTGGATGGCCTCCTGCGTGTTGGTAGCAGGGTTGGAAATGTCGAAACCATAGGTCTCGGCCATCATCTTGAGCTCGCCGAGGGCGCGGATCTGCTCCTGCAGCTCCTCGCGATCGCGGATGTTGTCGGCGGTCATGACCGTCGGGGTGGAAGCCTTCTGGGCCTCCTTGTCCTTGATCAGGTAGTCGACGCCGTACAGGGCAACACGACGGTAGTCGCCGATGATGCGGCCGCGGCCATAGCCATCGGGCAGACCGGTGATGATGTGAGCCGAGCGGCAAGCACGCATCTCGGGGGTGTAAACATCGAAAACGCCAGCGTTGTGAGTCTTGCGCTCGAAGGTGTAGCGCTCGACAACGTTCTCGTCGACCTTGTAGCCGTGCTGGCTGGCAGCCTGGCAAGCGATGCGGATACCACCGTTGACGTGCAGAGCGCGCTTGAGCGGCTTGTCGGTCTGGAGACCGACGATGGTCTCCTTATCGCGGTGGGCGTTATCGATGTAGCCAGCGGGGTGGCTCACGATACCCGTGACGGTCTTGGTGTCCATATCGAGGACGCCGCCCTGCTCACGCTCCTTGAGCAGCAGGTCGAGAACCTCGCCCCACAGCTCCTTGGTACGCTCGGTCGGACCGGCGAGGAACGACTCGTCGCCCTCGTAGGGGGTGTAGTTCTTCTGGATGAAGTCTCGGACGTCAACCTCTCCCGTCCAGATGCCTTCCTTGAAGCCTTCCCATGCCTCCTGCATTGTGTAACCACGCTCCTAGTTACGTGTAATGCGGCGCTCTCTCACACCGCTGCTTATTGAATTCTTGAATGTTCGGCTTGCACTACCGGCTTCTTCCGTTCTTCACCACACGTTGGTGCAGGGAAAACGTTTATCCACCTTGGAACTACAACCCAAAACCCAAGATTTCACCCGTTTGAGAAGGATAACATAGCGACCCTCTCCATCTGGGCTGTTATATGTTTCTTTTTTTATATCATAATGGCGTTTTTTACAAACCCGCAGGAAATGCGAGCGTGAACAACTACCGTTCACCGATTTGTATGTTATTTTTCCTTGCCTTTGTACGACCTTCGCTCTAGCTGTTATGCCAGCTTTAGCAGGGTAAAGTGTCCCAGAGACCCTACAGAAACTGCAGGGCGGCCGCGGAATCCCCCGTGGCCGCCCTGTGGCGTAGTTAGTTTTTAGCTTTGATTGCCGCTTGGCATTAGGCGGCTGCGGCGGCCTTGTCGGTCGTTGCCTTGCTATCACCGTTGCCCTGGCCCTCAAAATGCTTGTAGCACCAGCTGGTGACCAGCGGGGTCAAAATAGCCGTCACGATTGCGCAGGCAGCAACCTGTGCCGTAGCCGTCGCGAGCACGACGCCACCGTACATAGCCCCATTGACGCTTGCCATGGCAGCAGGCGTGGCCACATTGGCTCCGGCGCAGCTTGAAATGGCCGCACCTGCGACACCCGTACCGCCCGTGAGCTTATCGACCGCGATGACGGGAATTGCAAAGACCACCGAGCAGATCACGCCGAGCAGGATGCCGGGAAGACCGCCGTTGATAAGCTGACCAAAGGTCATGGTCGAGCCCATGGCAAAGAAGACGAGCACGATGATGGCGGAAAGTGCCGGTGCCATCATCTTCTTAAAGCTCGGGAAGAGGTTACCCAGAATAATGCCGACGACGATCGGCAGGGTGGGGCCCCCCAAAGACCAACCCAAATCGCCGTCAA
>UQJA01000157.1 GCA_900541285.1 uncultured Collinsella sp. | reverse complement strand
GAGCTGCTGCGCCTGCGCGTCGACCCCATGCACGAACGCTATTCTGCCCTGTTGGAACGCGCGTCGGATTGGGCAGCGCGTCTGCGTGACCAGGCCTCTCTGGAGGAGGCGGACTCCGCTTCGCTCAAGAAGACCATCGAGGATGCCAAGGCAGAGGTTGCCCGCGCTAAGGAGCGAGTCGATACCGCCTCCGCCACGCAAAACGAGTTCAAGGTCGCGCGTGGCAAGCTCGAGGTGCAGGTAGAGGCCGCCATCAAGGCCATTACCGCCGATGGCACGACGGTGCTCGAGGAAGCGCTCATGCTTCCGGCGCCCACGGACCGCGATGCCGCCGAGCGCGAACTCAACCAGCTTGTGCGCCAGATCAACAACCTTGGTCCCGTTAACCAAGTTGCCATGGAGGAGTACGAGCAGCTCAAGCGCCGCGCCGACTACATCGAGGAGCAGCTGGCTGATCTGGAGAGCGCGCGCAAGGCGCTCACCAAGATCACGGTGGCCATTGATCGCAAGATGCGGAAGGCCTTCCTGGTGACGTTTGAGAAGGTCGACGCGAACTTCCGCGAGATTTTCGCTATGCTCTTCCCGGGCGGTCAGGCTCATCTGGAGATGACCGATCCCGAGCATCCTGCCGAGACGGGTATCGAGGTCGTGGCGCAGCCGCGCGGCAAGCGCATCACCAAGATGATGCTCATGTCAGGCGGCGAGAAGAGCCTGACGGCGCTCGCCCTGCTCTTTGCCGTGTACCGCACGCGCACGGTGCCGTTCTATGTGCTGGACGAGGTCGAGGCGGCACTCGATGACGCCAACCTGTCCAAGCTCATCGGCGCACTCGATGTGTTGCGTTCCGATACGCAGCTCTTGGTCATTTCGCATCAGCGCCGTACTATGGAGGACGCTGACGTCCTCTATGGCGTCTCGATGCAAGCCGACGGCGTCAGTCGCGTCGTCTCGCAAAAACTCGATCGCGAAACCGGAAAGGTCGTGAATGCATAATGGGATTCTTTGACGCTCTCTCGCGCGGACTTGAGCGCAGTCGCGAGGCCCTCAACGAGGTCTTTTACTTTGGCGGCGAGGTCGACGAGGATTTTTGGGAGGACTTAGAGGACACCCTCGTCATGGGTGACATGGGTGCCGAGATCGCCATTCAGGTCTCCGATGACCTGCGCGACGCCGCGGCCAAGAAGAACCTCAAGACCGCTCCGCAGCTTCGTCGTGCCCTGGCCGAGCAGCTCGAGCAGCACTTTGTGCCCATCGAGCGCGATCCGTTTTCCGATACGCCGAGCTGCGTGCTGTTTGTGGGCATTAACGGTGCCGGCAAGACCACTACGGTCGGCAAGATCGCGAGCGCCATGGCCGCCCGCGGCAAGAACGTGGTGATCGGTTCGGCCGACACCTTCCGCGCCGCCGCCATCGAGCAGCTCGATGTGTGGGGCCAGCGCGCCGGCGTACCTGTTATCAAGCGTGACCGCGGCTCCGATCCGGCGAGCGTGTGCTATGACGTGCTCGACGAGGCCGATAAGCGCGGCAGTGACCTGGTGCTCATCGACACTGCCGGTCGTCTGCACACGAGCCCCGAGCTCATGCGCGAGCTTGCCAAGGTGGTTAACGTGACGCGTAAGCGCGCCGCCAATATGGCCGCCGGCCCCATGCCCGTCTCAGTCGTGCTCGTGATCGATGCCGCCACCGGCCAGAACGGTCTGAACCAGGCGCTCGAGTTTAACGAGGCACTGGGCCTGGACGGTATTATCATGACGAAGCTCGACGGCACGGCTAAGGGCGGTATCGCCATGGCCGTGGCCGAGAAGCTCAAGCTCCCGATCCTACGCGTGGGCGTGGGCGAGCAGGTCGATGACCTGCAGGAGTTCAATGCCAAAGATTTCTGCCGCGCCCTGGTGGGCGAGTCCAATTAAGGAGTGACTAGTGTTTGATTCCCTGAGCGATCGCCTCAACGACACATTTGACCGCCTGCGCGGCAAGGGCAAGCTGACCGAGGCCGATATCACCTCGGCCATGCGCGACATTCGCATGGCGCTGCTCGAGGCCGACGTCAACTTCAAGGTCGTCAAGGAGTTCGTCGCCAAGACCAAGGAGCGCTGCATGACCGCCGAGGTCATGGAGTCGCTGTCGCCAGCGCAAAACGTCGTCAAGATCGTGCTCGACGAGCTCACCGAGATGCTCGGCTCCACAGAGAGCAAGCTCGTCTTTAGTAACCGCATTCCCAATGTCATCATGCTCGTGGGCCTGCAGGGCTCCGGTAAGACCACGGCGGCCGTAAAGCTGGCCTACCTGCTCAAGAAGCAGGGCCGCTCGCCGCTGCTCGCCGCGTGCGACGTCTACCGTCCCGCCGCTGCCGACCAGCTGGCCACGCTTGGCGGAGAGATCGGCGTGCCGGTCTTCCGTGGCGATGGCGAGCACCCGGTTGACATCGCCAAGGGCGCCATCCAGGAGGCCGTTGACCACCTGCGTGACGTGGTCATCGTCGATACCGCCGGTCGTTTGCAGATCGACGAGCAGATGATGCAGGAGGCCGTGGACATCAAGAAGGCCGTCAAGCCCGATCAGGTGCTGATGGTCGTCGATGCCATGACCGGCCAGGATATCGTCAACGTCGTCTCGACCTTTGCCGAGCGTACCGACTTTGACGGCGTGATCATCTCCAAGCTCGACGGCGATGCCCGTGGTGGTGGCGCGCTTTCGGTGCGCCAGGTGACCGGCAAGCCCATCAAGTTCGTGAGCATGGGCGAGAAACCCGATTCGCTTGAGCCGTTCTATCCCGATCGTATGGCCAAGCGAATCTTGGGCATGGGCGATGTTGTCGGCATCATCGAGAAGGCCCAGGAGGCGGCCGACGCAGAGCAGCTCGAGGCCGCCGAGCGCATGCTGCGCGAGGGCTTTACCATGAACGACATGCTCGACCAGATGAAAGCCGTCAAGAAGATGGGCGGCATGAAGGGCATCTTGGGCATGCTTCCCGGTGGCCAGCGCGCGCTCAACCAGATGGGCGGCAACCTGGACGAGGGCATCTTCGACAAGAACGAGGCCATCATCATGTCGATGACCAAGGAGGAGCGTCTGCGTCCCTCCATCATCAACGGCCAGCGCCGCGCCCGCATTGCCAAGGGCGCCGGCGTGACCCCCACTGAGGTCAATAGCCTTATGAAGCAGTGGGGCGAGATGAATAAGATGATGGGCCGCATGCGCTCGATGGCCAATCAGGCGCAGGCCGGCGGCAAGAAGGGCAAGAAGGGTAAGAAGGGCAAAAAGATGCGCATGCCCAATATTCCCGGTCTGGATGCCATGGGCCTGGGCGGCATGGGCGGACTTGGGACGGGCGGTCCTAAGTCCGATATGGACCTGCTGCGCCAGATGGAAGCGCAGATGCGCAACAAGAAGTAACGACTAGTTGAGTCGTGTATGGCGAAGGCCGCCTGGATGGTATTCCAGGCGGCCTTCGTCGTTTGTTCGTCGTTTGTTCGTCGTTTGTTCGTCGTTTGTTCGTCGTTTGTTCGTCGTTTGTTCGTCGTTTGTTCGTCGTTTG
>UQJA01000156.1 GCA_900541285.1 uncultured Collinsella sp. | reverse complement strand
AACCCTATGGAAATGCAGTTTCCCGTGATTTTGGACGGCGCGACCGGCACCGAGCTCGTCGTATCCGATGCCCACGGGGGCCTGGTCAGGGCCGTAGGCGAGGTCTTCCAGGGGGCGGCCTGGCAGCGCTGCGCGGTGCACCTGATGCGCGACTGCATGCGCGAGGCCGGCTCCTGGCAGCTGAGGCGCCGCGTGGGGCGCATCGTCTCCTCGGTCTTCCGCGCCAGGGACGCCGCCACCGCCGTGGCCATGTACCACGCGGCGTGCGAGATGCCGGAGGGGTGCTGCCCGAGGGCGGCGAGGGTGCTCGAGGAGGCGGAGCCCGACGCGCTCGCGTACCTGGACTTCCCGCCGTCGCACTGGAAGCGCCTGCGCACCAACAACGTGCAGGAGCGCGCCAACAGGGAAATCAAGCGCCGCTCGCGCGTGGTGCAGGTCTTCCCGTCGGAGAGTTCGCTGCTCAGGCTCGTGGGCGCCGTCATGTGCGACCAGGCCGAAACATGGTCCGGCTCGCGCTACTTCTCGGAGAGGAAGATGGCCGAGATGCATGACGCCGCGTTCAGAATGGGTGCCGCGGGCGAGCACGACTGGGCGGAGCTGGAGAAGGCGGCCAGGAAGATGATCGAATCCAGCCTGAAACTTGCCGACAGCGTGGAGGCGGCCTAGGATATCAACTGATTCCGGATATCGGACACAGGGGCCGCAAGGGCCCTTACACCAACTTTCTCGACACTACCCCGGGAACTAGATTCCCGGCCTTCAACCTAGCACTGCTTTATGAGATCGAGCACCGCAGGAATGTCATCGGCATTCCGAAGCGCAACGTAAGTGGGTAAGCCCGGGCCAAATCCACCCTGCGTACGCTTGTCCTGGCACATGTCCTCTGGATCCGTTAGATCATCCACACTCTTTGCCAAGCCAACGGCAATCCAACCACCGTTGCTGGTCCTGCCTTCTAGCACGGCATGCAGTTTTCGCTTGCCCGACCTGAAGCCTACATAGCACTTAGCTATGTAGGACTCCCACGAAGGGTTACCACTCAGAACGGACTCGCGCACCTCATCGAAAAGCTTCTGGTTGAGCCCACCTTCGGCAAAGGTGGGGTGGTTCTCCTGCAGAGTCCAGACAGGAGCCTCGTCAGACTCCCCGCGAGAAGGACGGTACTTGTCGACGACATCTGCCGGAAGGTCGGGATATTTCCATATCTCACATGCCTCTTTCGCCAGCTCGTCCGCGCGCTGCCCAATCTCCGCCTCGCCCCATTTTTCATGCGAGGCGATCGACTTGTTCAGGTGAAGCGGACTGCACTTAAGCCCCACGCCAGGAAGATTGAGCTTGTCCGAGAACGACCGGTTTGAGTACTCCTGGTTGTAGCCCGTCAGCGTTAGATTTCCCAAGTTATTGCACAGCCTGTCGTGAACGTCTTCCCAGTTCTCGCCAAGCGATTCCTTCCAGCCGTGCTCATCATCAATCGTCTGGGGCATGACGTGCTCGATCTGGTAATCGCCGGCCGAAATGGGCTCCTTCGGGCGGTGCCAGTTCTCCATGCGCTCCAGGTAATAGCGCTTTTTGGAGAAACGGTTGTAGCAGTCACGCGTCTTAAACTCCTCGACAAAATGCTCGTCTGTCGGGAAGTACGCAGTCATACCGCTGCTGTGGATAAGGAGCATCGCCGCAACGTACTCCTCTATATCGTCCTGCTGTTCGAGATTGCGATACATGCCGGCAAAGAAATTATTTAGGCCCGTGGTAAGCCTGCCGCAAACCGCCCGCCTGAACAGGAACGACTCGATAGTCTCGCAGATACGTAGAAACGCATTGCGGTCTAGCCCATTCCCCTCGTAAACCGAGTAAAGCAACATTAAGAGGGGCCTTATCTGCTTCACGTCGAGGCTTACGATTCTGCCGAACACTCGGCGCAGTCCGTCGTCCTTCTCTTTACCAAGGAACAGACTGGCGTATCTATGTGCATACCCGTGCAGCTCCTTAAGCAGGCCCTCGGTGTCACCATCGTAGTCGTCGGCGAAATAGCGCTTAAACTCGTAGTAGGCCTCGCTCTCCTTCGGCATCCTATTGGGAACTTTAAGCCACAGCCAGTACCAGATAAATGCATTGAACTCTTCCTCGCCGCCTTTTCCAAACAGGCGCTCGAGCGGATGCCAGTAACCCTCGTAGAGCTTGGTCTGCTCGTCGTTGGGAAGCGACATAAGAACGTAGTTACGAATGAGGTCGATAGGCGTGAGCGGCTTACCCTTGGAGTTCATGGACTCAAATATGAGCTGGGCATTATCGACGCCAGCGGTGAGCTTAGTGTCGATGACCTGCACGCGGTTTAGCCCCGCCCAAAGCCTTGCAGGGTCGAATGATTTCCCGTGCATCTTTTCACGGAAGAACGCGTGGTTCTCGACAATGCGATCCGATTTTTCATCCGGCACGGGTGACCTAGACACGATGGAGAACAGCGTCTCTTTATCGTCCTGCTAGAGCACCAATTTGTAGCGCGCTAGACCGTTGTAGTCGTCATCGTTAAAGAGGTAGTTCTTCCGCAGCGCCGAAATCTTGAGATCGCCAAGGAAGCCAGCCTTGTCGGGATTACTCTCCAGATAGTCAGCCAAGGCAGCAATCATCAACGAAAACGTCGTCAGACGCTGCTGTCCGTCAATCAGAAGCACTCGCGAGATACTCGTGGCAGAGCTCTCGGACTCGGGGATATAGAGCATCGACCCCACGAAGTGCGATACGCCATCACGGCCAGCGCGCATGGCGTCATCCCAAAGCACCTCGCACTCTTTAACGCTCCACGAATAAACTCGCTGGTACACGGGAATGACGAACTGCATCTTCGCCACGCCCATAAGGTCGAGCAGATTCGCCTCAGTTGCTTTCATTTACGCAATCCCCCTTGTCTTGTTTACGTCACTTACGGTCGGCCCTCCACCGAACGAAGGACGTTAAATGCAGGAGCATCAAAGTGCAGAAGCAACCGGGACGCTCATATCACTAGATTTTATAACGCTTGTTGCGAACACAATTGAACGTCTGAGCGGTTCCGATGGCTCCCCCTATGAGAAACACGTGGACACTAAGGGACGCGTTCTGAGCGACAAGTGCATCGCGGACGAGGTTCCGTTTGGGATTCCGGAAAGCTGGGCCTGGGCGAGATTTAGTGAAGTCATTGGAATTGCAGCGCGTTTGGTCGACCCGTTGAAATATCAGGACTTTCCTCATATCGCGCCTGACAACATCCAAAAAGGCACCGGAAAGCTCTTGTTCTGTCATAGTGTTAAGGCCGACGAGGTTAAGAGCGCCAATCACCTGTTCTCTGCAGGACAGATTCTCTATTCGAAGATTCGTCCAGCTCTTCGAAAGGCGGTTATCGCCCCTTTTGATGGGCTGTGTAGTGCGGATATGTATCCGCTCAACACCAAGCTGCAACCTGAATATGTCCTCACGGTTCTCCTCAGCAATTTCTTCACTGAGGAGACACTTAAGGGTGATACGCGTGTCAAAATGCCAAAGACTAATCAGAAGTCATTGAACGTCATTCTGGTCCCAGTTCCGCCCCTCGCCGAGCAGCGCCGCATCGTCGAGCGGGTGAACGAGCTCATGCC
>UQJA01000155.1 GCA_900541285.1 uncultured Collinsella sp. | reverse complement strand
GCCGGCACCGAGCCCGCGAAGGGCTGGACCGACATCACGGCCCAGTGCAGGGTCTCGGTCGACGGTAAGACCTTCACCGTGCGCACCGGCGACCTGATCGCCGCGCTCGGCGGGGCCGACGCCTTTACCGCGGGCGCCCGCGTTGTCGCCGTGTACAACGCGCCGCTCAACAGCGCATGCAATCACGGTATCGCGAAGGGCAACCCCAACGAGGTCTACCTGCGCTACCCGCGCTCTCCCTTTGCCGACCAGTCCGGCGACGCCGGCTTCACCCGCACGCCGAGCGACGACGCGTGCGCCTACACCTGGGATCTCGCGCTCACCAAGCGCGGCAGTGACGGCGACAAGCCGCTGCCCGGGGCGGTCCTGAGCATCGCCGACGACCGCGGTCGTACGCTGACGGCCGACGGCACGTGGGATGCAGAGGGCAAGGCCACCGTCACCACGGGCGAGGACGGCCGCGTGACCGTCTCGGGCGTGGACTCGGGCAAGCTGGAGGTCCGCGAGCTCAAGGCGCCCAAGGGCTACACAGCCTTTGAGGGCACGCGCTCCGTGACGGTCAAGGCCGAGGGGCTGGACGTCGACCAGGTGGCCGCCGCCAAGCCCAAGCTCACCATCACGGCCGAGTCGCCCCTGCGCGCCGACAGCGCGGACGGGTCGACGGGCAGTCTGGAGGCGTCGCTCATCAACACGCCCACCGGCACACCCCCTAGCATTACCACCGGAGGCTTTATGCCCTCGACTGGCGATATGGCAATGTACGCCGCGGCCGCCGCAGCGGTCGCCGGAGCCGCGCTCATCGTGGTCGCGCTCCTGGTCAAGCGGGGAGGTGGCAGCCATAAAGAGTAGCTGGCAGCCCCACAGAGAGCGGGGCGAGACGTAGCGAAGCGGATGCTAAGACACAGACAGATGATGACCGATCGAATGGGAATCAAAAGGAAAACGGAGGAAAAGAAGATGAGCATGAGCAAGAACATCGCACGCCTGGCAGTAACCGCCGGCCTCACAGCAGCGCTGAGCTTCGGCGGCGTCATGGCACCGGTGACCATGGCGTTTGCTGATGGTGCGACGATTCAGGACAACAGCATCGTCATTGCGCAGAGCGAGAGCAACAAGGACGCCACTAAGACGAAATTTGTTCCGTATCAGATCTTTAAGGCAAAAGTTCACGACGGCGAGAATGGAAAAGTCACATCTGATGTTGAATGGGCTGATACCATAAGGAATCAAACCACCAAGAACGAGATTATTGAAGCTATCCGCAAAGATGCTAGCAATGGCGACAAGCTTTCCGAAACTCCTTCTGCTCAGGATATTGCTGATTGGTTGGGCACCTACGTGTCTGAGTCTGAAAAAGGCGCGGGAGTCATCGTCAAGAACGGAGATTTGCTCAATACAATTGCTGCCACTGTAAAGAAGTACGAGCAGCCGTCAGGTACGGCGTTCGATGCAGGTGATGTTTTCACGCCTGAGAGCGCTGGCTACTATCTCTTCCTGACAGATGATAACTCCATCGGTACGAAGGAAAACTATTCCAACAAGAAACAGACGGGCACCTCGCCGATTTTCGCCATCGTAGGTGGTACTGGAGTAAACGTGACCGAGAAAACTGGCATTCCCACGGTTACGAAGGAGATCAAGGACGACAAACCCAATAGTAATTGGGCCGATAAGGCTGACTCTCAGGCGGGCCAGAACGTCAAGTATCGACTGACCGGTACCGTTGCTAGCAATATTGCTACATTCGATAATTACTATTATCAGTTCCACGATACGCTTTCCGCCGGATTGCAGGCCAATAAGGAGTCTGTTGAGGTCACGATTTACAAAGATAGGAATGATTCAACGGGCACTGTAATTAAACGGGATGATAACAAGTACACAGTTGACTGCACCGCGCAGGCAGACGGCAGCAGCCTGCTGACGGTTACCTTTGGTGACCTCAAAGCAGCTGGTGTTGTGCTCACCCCTGATTCCAAGGTTGTTGTCACCTATACCGCTTACCTTGATTCCGAGAAAGCGGTCGTTGGCGGCAAGGGCAATGACAACAAAGTTAAGCTCATCTACTCCAATAACCCCATGAGCGATGGCAGGGGTCAGTCTGTGCCCGATACCGTTCGTGATTACACCTATGCGCTTAAGCTCGTCAAGGAAGACTCTGTCGATAGCAACACCAAGCTCAAGGACGTCGAGTTTACTATCAAGGCCACGGGCGCCGATGAACTTGAATCTGGCACTGTGGGCGCGCAGTTTGTTCAGAAGAATGGTTCGCTTGGCGGTACTGAATACAAGTTTAAAACCAATGAGAATGGTGAGATCAGCGTAACGGGTCTCGACGCCGGTACCTACACGGTGCACGAGGTTGAGGGCAGTAACCCTGGCTACAACACGTTGGAGGACTTTACCTTCACCATTACCGCCAAGGGCCTTGGTGAACTCGAGGGCGCGACGTTCGATGGGAACACTGATCCGAATACGTTGAAAGTGACCGCGGGGAAGGACGGTTCCACTTTGGTCACCCCGTCAGTCGACGACGGCACCGTCACCCTCACCGTCAAGAACAAGAAGGGCTCTGGCCTCCCGCTCACCGGTCTCAACGGCGTGACCTTCACTTGGATCGCTGGTGGCGCGGTGCTGTGCATCGGCGTGGCGCACCTCATCCGCAGCCGTAAGCAGGCTGAGGAGTCCGAGCAGGAGTAACGCTCGCTCACCCATCCCCTTGGCAGGTGGGATGTGATGGCCATGAGACTTGCGGACACTTTTCTCGTCCATCGACGTTCTTGCTTTGCCATTCTCTTTTCGGGGCAGACTCCGCACTGGAGTCTGCCCCGTTTTTTGGACAACACAGGCAGCCTCCACCGTCCGATGCGGACTCATCCGTCATCGCGTTTCTTGACTCGTATGAGGTTCGGTTTAAGGTCCGTAGGCGCACGCGCGGTGCGGACGGTGGACGGCATTTGCACCGCAACAAGCGCAAATAAGAATGCCCGGGGTTCGGAGCCCGGGCATTTAACTAAAGCTGAAAACTAGGCCGCCCGCGCTCTCGTACACTTACGCGGGGTGCGTCGTTTTCTATTGACATTGTATCCCGAATCGCCCCACCGATCCGGGACATTTTGAAAACGCAAATGCGGGCCCATGCTCGCGCCGCGCAATGCTGTTTAGCTGCGTTGTCCGGCGCATGAGTTCGCTAATCGGCTATTATTTGTTTAGACAACTTGAGTTGTAGAGGAGTGACCGGCGATGGTGCAGGGCGCCAAACATATGAAGAGCAATAACGCTGCGGACAACAGCGGCTCAAGCCCTCAGCCCAAACCTCAACCAAAGCCCAAACGCCGCCGCAAGCGACTGCCGCGCTGGGCCGACCGGCTCATCACCATCGTCATCATCCTTATTGGCGTGGGCCTTATGACCTGGCCGTGGATCTTGGACCGGCTCGAGGCCTCGGGCGTGTTCAACCAGATCAGCACCGTGTCCAGCACCGTGGACGCGCTGTCTGCCGAGGAGCGCGAGCGCATCCTGCTCCAGGCGCGCTCCTTTAACGAGCAGCTGGCGGGCGAGACCACCGAGCTCCCCGCCGACCAGATCGAGCCCTACGCTCAGCAGCTCATCTTTGACCGCGACCCCATGATGAGCTGGGTCGAGATCCCCTCCATCGACGTGAGCATGCCCATCTACCACGGCACGAGCGAGGAAGTCCTTATGGCGGGCGTCGGCC
>UQJA01000154.1 GCA_900541285.1 uncultured Collinsella sp. | reverse complement strand
ACGGCCTCGGCCTCCTCAAACGAGGTGGCCTGGCCCGCCGGCGGGTACATGATGCCCAGCTTGTCAAGCAGAGCGGCGAAGCGCTCGCGGTCCTCGGCAAAGTCGATGGCATCGGGCTTGGTGCCCATGATGTTCACGCCGCTCTCCTCGAGCATGCGCGCCAGCTTAAGCGGGGTCTGGCCGCCGAGCGTCACCACGACGCCGTCGGGTCGCTCAACGTCAATGACATCCATGACGTCCTCGTAGGTGAGCGGCTCAAAGTACAGGCGGTCGGACGTGTCGTAGTCGGTCGAAACGGTCTCGGGATTGCAGTTGACCATGATGGTCTCAAAGCCGCGGGCCGCCAGCGCGTAGCTCGCGTGCACGCAGCAGTAATCGAACTCGATACCCTGGCCAATGCGGTTGGGACCGGCGCCCAAGATCATCGCCTTGGGCTTGTCCGCCGGCGTGGTCTCGTCGGGAGCCACGCACTTCTTGGCATCCGGGCTCGTGCGGTAGATGTTCTCGTACGTCTTGTAGTGGTACTCCGTGGCGCTCGAGAACTCCGCAGCGCAGGTATCAACCGTCTTCATGCTGGGAACCACGCCCAGGCCCTTGCGGTAGGCGCGCACAAAGCGCTCGTCCGAGCCGGTCAGCGCGGCGATCTCGGCGTCGCTCGTACCGTACTGCTTGAGCAGGCGCATCGCATCGGCGTCGATATCCTCCACACGCAGGCCGCGGATGCTCTCCTGGACCTGCACCATATCGTTGATACGGTTGAGGTACCACGGATCGACACCGCAGATGGCATGGATGCGAGCGATGTCCCAGCCACGGCGCAGGGCCTCGACCACAAAGAAGATGCGATGCTCGGTCGGGGTTGCCACGGCCTGAGCAAGCTCGTCGTCGCTCAGCTTATCGGCACCCTCTTTGCCACCGGCGCAAATACCCTGGTGGCCGTCCTCCAGCGAGCGCATAGCCTTGCCAAAGGCCTCCTCAAAGGTGCGGCCGATCGCCATAATCTCGCCCACGGCCTTCATGCGCGTAGTGAGCGTGGGGTCGGTACCCTTGAACTTCTCGAAGGCAAAGCGCGGCACCTTGACCACACAGTAGTCGATCGTGGGCTCAAAGCAGGCGGGCGTAGCCTTGGTGATGTCGTTGACGATCTCGTCGAGCGTGTAGCCCACGGCCAGGCGCGCGGCGGCCTTGGCGATGGGGAAACCCGTGGCCTTGGAAGCGAGGGCGGACGAGCGGCTCACGCGCGGGTTCATCTCGATGACGATCAGGCGGCCGGTCTGGGGGTTCACGGCAAACTGCACGTTGGAGCCACCGGTCTCGACGCCGATCTTCTCCAGAATGGCGAGCGAGGCGACACGCATGCGCTGATACTCAAGGTCGGAGAGCGTCTGCGCCGGCGCCACGGTGATGGAGTCGCCGGTATGCACGCCCATGGGGTCGAGATTCTCGATGGAGCACACGATGATGCCGTTGCCGGCGTGATCACGCATGACCTCCATCTCATACTCTTTCCAGCCCTCGATGGACTCCTCGACCAGCACCTCGTGGGCAGGCGAGAGCTCCAGGCCCTGGCTCACGATGGAGACGAGCTCCTCGTGGGTGTGAGCGATGCCGCCGCCGGCGCCGCCGAGGGTAAAGCTCGGGCGCAGTACGCAGGGATAGCCCACGCGCTCGGCGATAGCCTCGGCGTCGGCCACGCTGTAGGCATAGCCCGAGCGCGCGACTTCCAGGCCAATCTCGTCCATGGCTTCGTTAAAGAGCTTGCGGTCCTCGCCGCGCTCGATGGCGGCCAGGTCGCAGCCGATCATCTCGACGCCGTACTTGTCGAGCGTACCGTCCTTTGCCAGCTCGACGGCGGCGTTCAGACCGGTCTGGCCGCCCAGCGTGGGCAGCAGCGCGTCCGGGCGCTCTTTCTTGATCACGCGCTCGATAAACTCGGCGGTGATGGGCTCGACATAGGTGCGGTCGGCCAAGCCCGGGTCGGTCATGATGGTCGCCGGGTTGGAGTTGACCAAGATGACCTCAAAGCCATCCTCCTTGAGCACCTTGCAGGCCTGGGCGCCAGAGTAGTCGAACTCGCAGGCCTGGCCAATGACGATGGGGCCCGAACCAATAACGAGGATACGCTTGATGTCAGTACGTTTCGGCATGTTAGTTCTCCTCGGTCTCGGTCGCGGCGGTCTCGGCGAAATTCCAGCCAGCCAGGCGGTCCTTCGCGGTGTCGATGTCCAGGTAGTTCTCCTCGCCGTCCATGAGTCGCGTAAAGGCGGTAAAGAGATAGTGGGCATCGGTGGGGCCAGGCGAGGCCTCGGGGTGATACTGGACCGAGAAGCACGGGGCGTCGAGCAGCTGGATGCCCTCGGCGGTGCCGTCGTTGAGGTTCACATGTGTTAGACGAATGCGGCCAAAGCGCTCGTTCATCACGACCGGCGCGATGCCGCGGCGCACCCAGACGCGCAGATCTCCATCGGCCGCATGCTCGGTCTCGCCGCCGGAAAGCTCGGGGACAAGCTTGCCCAAGCTGGGGAACAGCAGGCCAAAACCATGGTTTTGCGCGGTGATCTCCACGCGACGGCTTACCAGGTTCATGACCGGCTGGTTGCCACCGCGGTGACCGAACTTAAGCTTTTCCATCTGGGCGCCGCAGGCCAGACTGATCATCTGATGACCCAGGCAAATGCCAAAGACCGGCACCTTGCCGATCAGCTGCTGCACCTGCTCGTAGGTCTCCACCACGGCATCGGGGTCGCCGGGGCCGTTGGATAAAAAGACGCCATCGGGATTCATGTCGAGCACCTCACTCGCGGGCGTATCCCACGGCACGACGGTAAGGTCGCAGCCGGCGCGGACGAGGCCCTCCAGAATGCCGCGCTTGACGCCGCAGTCGTAGGCGACCACTTTGTGTCGGGCAGGAGCGGCAGGGGCAAGCGCAAAGTCATGCGTAGCGGGCAGGTCGGCAGCTGCAAACTCGTGAGGCGCGGGGCAACTCACGGTCTTGACCAGATTCTCGCCCACCAGCGTCGGCGCTGCGGCCAGACGCTCAGCAAGCTCATCGACGTCGAAGATCTCGGTCGAGATAATGCCCATCTTGGAACCATTGTCGCGCAGATGGCGCACCAGAGCGCGGGTGTCGACACCCTCGATAGCGACGATGCCGTGAGCGCGCAGGTACTCCGGCATGCTGACGGCCGAGCGCCAGTTAGAAGGCGTGGCGCACATGTCGCGAACGATCATGCCGCGCATAGCCGGAGCGCTCGTAGGGCGCACGTCGTCGCCGGGGAAGGCCGACTGGACGTCGGTCTCGTCGATACCGTAGTTGCCGATCTGCGGATAGGTCATGGTTACGATTTGGCCGGCATAACTCGGGTCGGTCATGACCTCAAAGTAGCCCTCGAGCGAGGTGTTGAAGCAGACTTCGCCGGTCGCGGTACCCGCGGCGCCGCATGCACGTCCATAAAAAATGGTCCCATCCTCAAGATACAGGATGCAGGGACCGCAGGTGCCCTTGCTGGTTTTGGCCAGCATACGCTGGCAAAGCTCGCTGGGCGCGAAGGTGCGGGCGGCAGCGCCCGCGGTATGGTTGTTCGCCATAATTCTCCTTCCCGGTCTCACAGGACCGGCTTAAAGGTGTGTAGTTAGGCCTCGCGGTATTGTAACCGCAAGCATGCCTCATGGCGTTAATTTCATCGAAATGTTTACGAAATGATAATTATGACTTTCTATGCATAATGATTTTTTAAGGCTCTGTTAGACCAGGATTGACATTCCGCCCCATCATCTTCTTGCGATT
>UQJA01000153.1 GCA_900541285.1 uncultured Collinsella sp. | reverse complement strand
TGCCAGCGGATCGTGCTCGGCCTGGGCCATCAGGTCGGCCGCGACCACCATAGGCTTGGCCGTGGCATCGGCCAGCACGCAGACCTCGGAGGGGCCGGCGACCATGTCGATTCCCACATCGCCCGAGACAATCTGCTTGGCGGCGGCGACAAAGGCGTTGCCCGGGCCGGTAATCTTGTCGACACGCGGAATGGTCTCGGTACCGTACGCCAGCGCGGCCACGGCCTGGGCGCCACCCACCATATAGATCTCGTCCACGCCGCCGAGCTTGGCAGCCGCGAGCGTATAGGGGCTGATTAGGCCATCTTTTTGCGGCGGGGTCACCATGACCACGCGCTTAACGCCGGCAACCTTGGCAGGGATGGCGTTCATAAGCACCGTGGAGGGATACTGCGCACGACCGCCCGGCACGTAAATGCCGGCAGCGGCAAGCGGGGTCACCTTAACGCCGAGCATCGTGCCGTCCGGGCGCGTGGTAAACCAGCTCTGCTCGACCTCACGCTGGTGAAACTCGCGGATCTGGCGTGCGGCCTTTTCGAGAGCCGCGACAAAGGCAGGATCGAGGCCTTCGAGTGCAGCATCAATCTGCTCCTGCGGCAGGCGAAAACTCTGCAGCTCAACGCCGTCAAAACGCTGGCAGTAATCGCGCACCGCAGCATCGCCGTTGGCGCGTACGCTGGCCACGATATCGCGGGCGGCGTCGACGATGTTTTGTGGCAACACGCCCTTGCGGTTGAGCTGGTTGGTAACGAGGCGCTCACCGGGAGCAAGCTTGATCGTCTTCATATCGGTATCCCCTATCGGTCGAGATTATGTTCGAAAAACGAGAGGTCGGGCGGCGGCGCCAACGGCCCGCAGCCCGTACGTTGGGGCGCCCGTGCGTGCTCGCGCTATTGTGCCGAGCCCGCGACGGGCTCAAAATGCTTGTCCTTCACGGCCGCGGTCAGGCGATCTGCCAGATTGCGTACGCGCGGATCCAGGCGAGCGGCGCCCGGATTGACAAAGAAACGGGCCGTGCAGTCCATGATGCGGCCGGTGATGACCAGGTCGTTATCGCGCAGCGTGGCGCCCGTGGCGGTGATATCCACGATACGGTCGGTCATACCGACAATGGGGCCCAGCTCGATGTTACCGTGCAGCGAAACGATGTCGACATTCACACCGCGTTCGGCATACCAAGCGCTCGCGATGCGCGGGTACTTGGTGGCCACGCGAAGAGAACCGCGACGGGCATAGTTGCGCTCGGCCTGGCCAGCGCGCCACGCGGGCTCCGCCTCGATAAACGTGCACAGGCCGTAGCCCAGGTCGACCAGCTGCAGCAGGTTGAGGTCGGCCTCGATGAGCGAGTCCCAGCCGCAGATGCCGCAGTCGGCGCCGCCACAGCCCACAAAAGCGGGTGCGTCGCTGGGACGCACGATGACAAACTCGATATCGCCGACCGCACCCTCACCGGCGCGTGTGTCGCGGCCGCGCACGATCAGGTGACGGCCGGGGTCACGCAGCTCAGAGACGTCCAGGCCCGCGGCTTCGAGCACGTCGAGCGTATCGGCCTTAAGCGAGCCCTTGGGCACGGCAATGCGCAGCGGACCCTCGGCACCACGGCCCGCGGCGTGATCGCCGTCGGAAGCGGCGTCCTCGGCCGAGGTGTGCGCGGCCTCCAGGCGCTCGAGCGAAAAGGCGAAGCCCGCCGCCGGCACCTCGATGCCGTCGCCAAATGCGCCGGTAAAGATGGAGTCGTAGCGTCCGCCCGAACCCACCGGATCGGGCAGGCCACCGGCATAGGCCTTAAAGACCAGGCCCGTGTAGTAATCAAACGAGTTCATGATGGAGAAGTCGAACGACAGCACCTGGGCGTCCTCGGGAGCCAGGCCCTCGACCAGGGCACGCAGCTCGCGCGTGAGCGGCGCAACAATGCCCGCCGCCGCCAGCAGCGCGTCGACGCGGTCGAGCACCTCGGCACCACCGTGCAGGCGCGGCAGCTCGCTAATGGCGACCTTAACGGCCTCGGACTCGGTGCTTTTCGCCACGCGGGCATCGAGGCCCACGAAGTCATTGGCGTGCACACAACGCAATGCCTCGGCAGCCAGTTCGCGATCCTCACAGGCCGCGAGCAGTTCCTTAAACGGACGCACGCTGCCCGCGATAATGCGCGCACCGGGAAGTGCCAGCTTGCGCACGGCCTCGGCGACCAGTGAGACAATCTCGACATCGCCCGCGGTGTCGCCCGCGCCGATGAGCTCAAAACCCAGTTGCGTAAACTGACGCGAGCCACCGGCATTGCGCTGACACTCGCGGACCACCGGCGCCTCGTAGCGCAGGCGCAGCGGCAGATCGGCCGCACGCATGCGAGTCGAAACCAGGCGAACGATCGGCAGCGTGTTGTCGGGACGGACCACCAGCAGGCGACCGTCGTCATCAAAGAGCTTAAACGGCGTGTCCGCAATGCGGCCGCCCTCCTCGAGCGAGCCCTTGTCCTCGAGCAGCGGCGTCTCGACCGGAAGGTAATGATGCTCCCTGAAGCAGCCCTTCACCGTCAGCGCAATCTCCTCGCGCGCCTGAGCCTCCTCGGGCAATATGTCCCGGAATCCCCACGGTGTGGCCGTCATCTGGTGAGCCTCCTCATGCTGTGTTTCGTATAGAACAGAAGACCGGCATAGCTCCGCCGGTCTTCTGGGTACTTTAGCATACTAGAGTGCTTGCGGGGAAAATCCGTCGCAGCCGCTCACACCGTATTCATTTGGAAACATAGGGTAGGTTGCCGCAACCCAACCCCACCTAGGCGCCAATCGCACGACGATACTCTGCCATTACCTGTGCATCGGCAGCTGCGGGGTCGGCAAAATAGCGCCCGTCATACGTCTCGGCCGAAACAACTCCGCGATAGCCGCGCGCCACCAGCCTATCCAGGTCGGCGCGCATATCGCGGTCGCCGTCACCCCAGGCAAGATGCGTCGTGCCGTCTGCCGCAACATCGACAAAATGCACGTGGGCGACATCTTCGCCAAGCAGATCGAAATAATCGTCGATGGTATCCCCCGCCACCGCCATAGCGCCCAAATCCAGACACGCCTTAAGTGCCGGATGATCAACCGCCTCGATCATGCGCTTCGTGTCGGCCGCCGAGTTCACGATCATCGACTCAACCGGCTGTAGGGCCTCGAGCACCAGTCGCACGCCGCGCTCTCCCGCATGCTCGGCAATCGCACGCAGCATCGAGGCGCTGCGACCCCACGCGTCCTCGATTGGCTCGTTCAAAAATGCCCAGCCACTCGAGACCATGACCTGCTCGGCTCCAAGTTCCGCCGCAATATCCACAACGTTCTTAAAGTACGCGAGTGTGCGGGCACGTGCCTCATTCCCGCGCGCCGCGATATTCCACGGCTTGGGGTTGTTCTGTTCGGGACAAAGCCCCACAATCCGAACCCCATACCGCTGCGACAGCTCCCGCACCTGCTCGAGCGAATCGTATCCATGGCAATCGACATACAGATGCATCGCCCCGGTCCAAAGCTCGCAACACGTGTAGCCCGAGGCCGCTGCCGAAGAAAAGAATTCCTCAAGGTCAAAATAACGATGGCTGATATTCATGACGGCAAGCAGGGGGTAGCTCATAATTACTCTCCAACCTAAACGAGGCCCCGTTCCATATAGGAGCGGGGCCCAATTACATAAACGTTATTTGCTCTTAGTAGTCGAACTGGTGATAGTAACGACGGTAGTTGAGGTTGTGCTTGGTGACCGTCTCGTAGTAAGCGGCAAGGCGATCGGTGATCAGCGAGGAGAGGATCCACGGGGACACGATGACGCGGAACTCGTCGTCAAGGCCGGGGATCGCGAACTCGGCGGTGTCGA
>UQJA01000152.1 GCA_900541285.1 uncultured Collinsella sp. | reverse complement strand
GCGCCCCTGCGGTCGCTCTCCCCGCTGGAGTGCTCGGAGGGCGTCAGGCCGACCCATGCGGCGAACGACCGGGCGTTCCCGAACCTCGAGAACTCGCCGGCCTCGAACACGAGGTCGGCGGCGGACGCGGTGTCGACGCCCTTGAGGCAGCGGAGGGAGTCGACCCTCCTCCTCCACCTGGGCTTGCGGGCCTCGGCCTCGACGAGCCCCTCGAGCCTCGCCTTCTCCTCCGCCGCCCGCCTGACCGCGTCGACGTAGTAGGCGAGCACGTCGTTGTCGGCCCCCTCCGCGAACCCTATCGACTCGATCCAGGACCAGTGCGCCCGGGTCCAGTTGCCCTTCCTGCGGCCGGTGGGCGTCCTCTCGTCGAAGGCGAGCCCGTGCCTGAGCAGGAACTTGGAGAGCCGCTGCTTCGAGCGCGAGAGGTCGTCCCTCGCGTCCTCGAGCGCCCTGGTCAGGTCGCGGGCGGCCTCGCACTCGTCGTCGGGGACCCACACCTCGACCACGTTGCCGACCGACAGCATGCGGGCGAGGAACTCGGCGTCGTTGCGGTCGTTCTTCCTGCGCCTGTCCGCGCTGGGCTTGATCATCTTCGAGACGGCGCCGACCACGCAGTCGACCCCCAGGCCGGAGAGCCTCTTCTGCAGGTCGAAGCCCGTGACCCCGGATTCGTACACGCACCTGGCCTTTGGGTCCACGGACCGCACCCACTCCGCGACTGCCCCGGCGTCGTAGCCGAAGGTCGCGCAGCGCACCTCCCCGGTCATGACGTCGAGGGAGACTGCCTTTATCGAGCGGGCGTGGACGTCGAGGCCGACGAAGGTGGTAGTATCGAGCATGGGAGCCCCTTCCATGAATGCGGCGTGGCCGCCGCGGCTGAATTAGACACTCACCATTGTCGGCCTAATCCGCGGTCTTTCATGCAGCAGGGGCTCTCAATGTTTTTATGTCCTGCTCATATCGTCTGTGCCGGCAGGTGGGGACTCTCTTTAGTTAGAAGATCCGGCGCAGGTCTCCGCGGTTGAGTGCTTCGTCGAAGAGGCGCTTGAACACCACGCTGCCGTGCAGGCCGTCGTGCTCGAACTCGTTGGTCACCCAGGCGTGCGAGTTGCCCACGCGGTCGAGCGTGTCGAGCTGCATGCCCGAGTCCACGTACATGTCATCGAAGTACACCGCGGCCTGGAGCGGCACCTCGTTGCAAGCCAGGCGCTGCGGGTCGTAGATCTTGTCCCAGCTCGTGTCTTCCATCAGCAGATCCATCGCGGGCTTGAAGGGTTTGAGCTCGGGCATCTGCTCAAACATCCACGGGAACATGGCCTCGCCGGTAAACATGAGCGGGCGCGCGAGTGTGTCGAACTCGGCACGATGAGCCTTCTCTTCTGCCGCGGCCCAGCGAATGGGCATAGTGTCGCCGTCGGCGTATATGAACTCCTGCAGCGTCCAGTACAGCGGATTCGTGCGCGTGTTGGTGCGCTCGAAGGCGCGCATCAAAAAGCTGTCAGATACCGAGGCGCCGCAGGTCAGCGTGCCGTCGCCGTCAACAAACGCGTGATCGATAATCCAATGCATGCGCTCAAAGCTCGGCTTCATGCCAAAGTCGCTGCCCATGAGCTGTAGACGCTCGACCGTCATCGGCGAGCCGTCGGGCAGCACGGGCTTCTGGGCCTCGAGCGCATCGGCCAGGGCTGCCACGCGCTCGACGTCAGCGGGGTAGCGGTTGTAGTACTGCTGCGTCTTGGCTGCCATGCGCGGGAAGGTGTGCGCGTAGACCTCGCTGGCGCTCGCGGGCAAGTGGGGGATGCCGCCGCAGGTAAAGCTTGCCGCCACGCCTTCGGGGAAGAGCGACAGATAGCTCAACGTCAAAAAGCCGCCGTAGCTCTGCCCGAGTGTGACCCAGGGCTTGCCGCCAAAGCCCACCAGGCGCAGGTACTCAAAATCGCGCACGATGGAGCTGGCGAGATGGCGCTTGAGGAAGTCAGCCTGCGAGCGTGCGGCATCGGAGCCGGCCGCCGTCGCGCGCTCGCCCAGTGCGGCAATCGTGCGCCCGTCTACACAGCTGCTGCGCCCGGTGCCGCGCTGGTCGGGCAGGACGACGCGGAAGTGCTTGACGGCCTCCTCGATCCAGCCGTCGCTTGTGGGCGACAGCGGACGCGGGCTCTCGCCGCCGGGGCCGCCCTGCAAAAACAGGAGTAGTGGCAGATCGTCGTTGATGCGGTCGGGCGCGCAAACCACGCGGTAGAAGAGCTTGATGCTCTCGGGCGCGCCGGCGATGGGTGCCGGCATAGCGCCGCGGCGCATGGTGCTGCCGACGGCCAGGAGCATCGGCTCCAGGCCGCGCCAGTCAAGGGGGACGTCGATGCTGTGGTCCTCGACATAAAGGCCGGGGACGTGGTACGAAGTGATGAGGGCCATGTGAGTCTTCCGTTCGTTGCGGTGTTTCGGGTTGACCAATTCTACCGCCGTGGGCGAGGCCATGCGCAAATCGGCTACCATGGTTGCAAACTTCTAGGAGAAAGGGCCGCCCATGTCGGTCGATATAGCCACGTATGTCCACGATCTTGCCGTTGCCGCCAAGGCAGCGTCGGCCTCGCTTGCCACGGCGAGCGATGAGCAGCGTCAGGAGGCCGTGCGCGCCATGGCCGCAGCACTGCGCAACGGTGTCGACTCCATCGTTGCCGCCAACGAGCTCGATATGTCCGCCGCGCGCGATGCGGGTACCTCGGCCGGACTGCTCGATCGTCTGCTGCTGACGCCCGAGCGCGTCGAGGGCATGGCCGCCGGCCTGGAAAAGCTCGCCGAGCTGTCCGATCCCGTGGGCCGCGTGCTCGACCATCGCGTGCTTGCAAGCGGCGTGGACCTGACCCGTGTGAGTGTGCCGCTGGGCCTGGTCGCCATGGTCTACGAGGCGCGCCCCAACGTGACGGCCGATGCCGCGGGCATCTGCATACGCACCGGCAACGCCTGCATTCTGCGCGGCGGCTCGCTGGCCTATCACTCGTGTGCCATGATTTCTGAGCTGCTGGCCGATGCGCTCGAGGCCAAGGGCTTCCCGCGCGAGGCCGTGTCGATGATCGAGTCCACCGACCGTGAGGCCACTGGCGAGCTCATGAAGCTTCGCGGCATTGTCGATGTGCTCATTCCACGTGGCGGTGCAGGCCTGATCCAGCGCTGCGTGCGCGAGTCGCTCGTGCCGGTGATCGAGACGGGTACGGGCAACTGCCACATCTACGTGCATGAATCCGCCGACTTTGATAAGGCACTCAACATTATCGTTAATGCCAAGACCCAGCGCGTAGGCGTGTGCAATGCCGCCGAGTCGCTGCTGGTCGACCGTGCTGTGGCCGATGCGTTTTTGCCTGCGGTCGTGGCAGTGCTGCATGACCACGGCGTGTTCATTCACGGCGACGAGGCAACCTGCGCCGCATGCGCCGATGCCGGGCTTGCCGAGGGTGATGACTACGTCGCCGCGACTGAGGAGGACTGGGGTCGCGAGTACCTGGCGCTCGAGATGAGCGTGAAGGTCGTGGCAAACGAGGACGAGGCCATCGCACACATCAACCGCTACGGTACCATGCATTCCGAGGCCATCATTTCCGAGGACGTGGACGCCTGCGAGCGCTTCTTGGATGCGGTCGATGCCTCGGCCGTATATGCCAACGCCAGCACGCGCTTTACCGACGGCGGCGAGTTTGGCCTGGGCGCCGAGATCGGCATCTCGACCCAAAAGCTCCACGCCCGCGGCCCCTTTGCCGCCGAGGCCCTCACCACCTACAAATACAAGCTTCGAGGCACCGGCCAGGTCCGCCCCTAGCGTCCGCGCAAACAAAAACCACCACAAAGGTGCCTTTCCCCTTTGTGGTGGTTTTAAGTGGCGCGGGCGGTTAGGCCTGGAAG
>UQJA01000151.1 GCA_900541285.1 uncultured Collinsella sp. | reverse complement strand
GCGGCAGCCGCCTCCGTGCGAGCTTTACGGGCGGACATGATTACTTGTCCTCGTCGTCCACAACCTCGTAGTCGGCATCGACGACGTCATCGTCGGCAGGCTGGGCGCCGGCGGCACCGTCGGTCTGCTGCTGAGCGTCGGCGTAGACAACCTGGGCCAGCTCATAGGCCACGGACTGCAGGGACTCGCCGGCGGCCTTGATGGCCTCGACGTCAGAGCCCTCGAGCGCCTTCTTGGCGTCGGCGATAGCGGCCTCGGCCTTGGACTTCACGTCAGCGGAAACCTTGTCGCCCAGCTCGTTGAGGGTCTGCTCGGTGGAGTAGCACAGGCTGTCGGTCTGGTTGCGGACCTCGACCTCTTCCTTCTGCTTCTTGTCCTCCTCGGCATGAGCCTCGGCGTCCTTGACCATACGATCGACTTCGTCGTCGGACAGAGCAGTGGAGCCGGAGATGGTGATCTGCTGCTCCTTGCCGGTGCCCTTGTCCTTAGCGGAGACCTTGACGATACCGTTGGCGTCGATGTCGAAGGTGACCTCGATCTGCGGCACGCCGCGGCGGGCAGCCGGGATACCGGTCAGCTGGAACTTACCGAGCGACTTGTTGTCGCGGGCAAGCTCACGCTCGCCCTGGAGCACGTTGATCTCGACGCTGGTCTGGTTGTCGGCAGCGGTGGAGTAGACCTCGGTCTTGGAGGTCGGGATCGTGGTGTTGCGGTCGATCATCTTGGTCATGATGCCGCCCATGGTCTCGACGCCCAGCGACAGCGGGGTAACGTCGAGCAGCAGGATGCCCTCGACGTCGCCGGTGAGCACGCCGCCCTGGACGGCAGCGCCGTCGGCAACGACCTCGTCGGGGTTCACGGACATGTTGGGCTGCTTGCCGGTCATAGTCTTGACGAGCTCCTGGACGGCGGGCATACGGGTGGAGCCGCCGACGAGGATGACCTCGGTCAGATCGGAGAGCTTAAGCTTGGCGTCGCGCAGGGCGTTGGTGACAGGCTGCTTGCAGCGCTCGAGCAGGTCGCGGGTGATCTTCTCGAACTCGGCGCGGGTCAGCGTGTAGTTGAGGTGCAGCGGGCCGGACTGGTTCATGGTAATGAACGGCAGGTTGATGGTGGTCTGCTGGGCGGCGGAGAGCTCCTTCTTGGCGTTCTCGGCGGCCTCCTTCAGACGCTGCAGGGCCATGGGGTCCTGACGCAGGTCGACACCGTTCTCCTGCTGGAACTTATCGGCCATCCAGTCGATGACGCGCTGATCCCAGTCGTCGCCGCCCAGGTGGTTGTCGCCCGAGGTGGACAGAACCTCAAACACGCCGTCGGCGAGGTCGAGGATGGAGACGTCGAAGGTGCCGCCGCCCAGGTCGAAGACCAGGATGCGCTGGTCGGTGCCCTGCTTGTCCAGGCCATAGGCAAGAGCAGCAGCGGTCGGCTCGTTGACGATACGCTTGACGTTGAGGCCGGCGATCTTACCGGCGTCCTTGGTGGCCTGACGCTGGGCGTCGTTGAAGTAGGCCGGGACGGTGATGACGGCGTCGGTGACGGTCTCGCCCAGATACTTCTCGGCGTCAGCCTTCATCTTCGCGAGCGTCATGGCGCTCACCTGCTCGGCGGTGTAGTCCTTGCCCTCGATGTCGACGACGGCACGGCCACCCTGGCCCTCCTTGACCTCGTACGGCACGGTCTTGATCTCGGAGGTGCACTCGGAGTACTTGCGGCCCATGAAGCGCTTGATGGAGAACACGGTGTTCTTGGGGTTGGTGACAGCCTGGTTCTTAGCGGCCTTACCCACGACGCGGTCGCCGTCGGCACGGAAGCCCACGACGGACGGGGTGGTGCGGTCGCCCTCGGCGTTCACGATAATGGTCGGAGAACCGCCCTCGAGAACGGCCATTGCGGAGTTAGTAGTACCAAGGTCGATACCAAGAATCTTGCCCATTAGAAATTCCCTCTCTCTTGTGCGTTTGCACCGACTCGGCGGTCTGCCGAGCGGTGTTTCGGCTTGTCTTTCAGGATGTAGTGTATCCCCTTATGGGCCGGAATATACAAAATCTAAGTCAATTCATATAAGATTTCTTATTGCTGAGAGTTTAGGTTCTTAAATGCGCAGGTAGATGCGCTGATTGAGTTCTCGGCAAATCTATCGAGATCTATGTAGAGATGGCTGAGGTTTGCGTCCGGGGGTGCCTGGGGGCCGTCTTGCGGAAAGCTCATCCCAGTTTGAGCGTGGATTCCGGGTCGCAGTTTCCGTCTGAAGGCTCAACCGAAAACCGTATCCCGTTTTGAGAGCTGATACCGGCTCGCATTTTCCGCTAGCGGGCCTAACCGGAAACTGCGACCCGGTTTTCGGCCAAATAACGGGATGCCCTTTCCGCAGACGCGCTCAATAGCTCAATATTTCAAGTCACCTTTAGCTAACATTTGCGCAGCTCAACGGCCCCACCTGCGCATTTTTTAGTAAACCTTGGCATACTCGGCGAACGGTATGAAGATGCCGGCCAGAGGGTATTGCAAACGGTCGCTCCCGTGGTATGTTTTTGCCCGAATCAAACCGGCGCGCATCGCCTGTAGCGTCGGTCAACAGAGAGGAAACTACCATGGCTCATCCCGTAATTGATGCCGACGAGTGCATCGCTTGTGGCGTTTGCGTCGACTCCTGCCCCGCTGGCGTTCTGGAGCTCCAGGACGTCGCTACCGTCGCTGACGAGGACTCCTGCGTCGCCTGTGGCGCTTGCCAGGACGCTTGCCCCGCCGGCGCGATCACCGAGATCGTCGAGGAGTAACAACTCCCCCACTTGCACACTCACAAGTACACCGTGCACAAAAAGGAGGCCTCCGCATCGCCGCGGAGGCCTCCTTTTGCATATGTGGGCAGCTAATTGGGGACGGTGTCGGGCTAGGACAAATCATCCTCGTAGGGCATTAAATCGGCTAGGTAGCCTTTCTCTTTGAGCATGGCCTCGATCTCGTCGAGGGTTTGCTCATCCTCCGCGGCGATGCGATGGAAGTGGTAGCCGCTGGTCACCGTTAGCAGCGGAAAGCTCTTGCCGCTCTCGATATCGCGCAGATAGCGCTCGACATCGCGGCGATTGCGGATGTCCAGATCAGCCGTGATCTTACCGTATACGCGGTGATTGACGATCACATTGAGCACGGAGCCGCCGGCGTCGACGATACTCGTGAGCTCATCGCCCGCCTGCTCCACGCTGTGGCGAACCTTGACCAAGCGCGTGGGCACAGCGGGGCTGCTGGGGGCCTCCTGCAGCACATAACCACGGTTGGTCGCCACGATATCGTGCCCGTCGGCGCGCAGCAGAGCGATGTCTTGCACGACAATCTGGCGGCTCACACCCACCTCGCGGGCAAGTGCGCTGCCCGAAACGGGTCCCTTGGCTCCCTCGAGCACGGCCATGATGGCACGGCGACGCTCGCGGGCGTCCATTATTTACCGTCCAACAGACGCAGGTGCTTGAGCGAGAGGTCGAGAATCGGCGCAGAGTGAGTCAGCGCCCCCGAGCTAATAAAGTCAACGCCCAGGTCGGCGAGCGCGCGGATATTGCTGGCGTCCACGTTGCCCGAGCCCTCGGTCTTGGCGCGGCCGGCGATAAGCTCAATCGCGGCAGCCATATCGTCGTGGGTCATGTTGTCGAACATGATGATGTCGGCGCCGGCCTCCACAGCCTCGCGCACCATGTCCAGGTTCTCGCACTCAATCTCGACCGTCGTGGTAAACGACGCATGGGCGCGCGCCATCTCGATCGCGCGCGCCACGCCACCGGCGGCATCGATGTGGTTGTCCTTGAGCATGAGCATTTCGGCGAGGTTGCGCCTGTGGTTATGCCCGCCGCCGCACAGTACGGCGTATTTGTCGGGATAGCGCAGGCCCGGCATGGTCTTGCGCGTATCAAGCAGGCGGACGCCCGTGCCTTCGAGCTTC
>UQJA01000150.1 GCA_900541285.1 uncultured Collinsella sp. | reverse complement strand
CAGCCCCTGCCAGTACTCGGTTCCCACCAAAACGAGCGGCATGCGCTTGACCTTGTGTGTCTGCACCAGCGTGAGCACCTCAAACATTTCGTCGAGCGTACCAAAACCTCCGGGAAACACGATGGCACCCGAGCTGTATTTGACGAACATGGTCTTGCGCACAAAGAAGTAACGGAAGTCCATGCCGAGGTTCACGTATTTATTGAGCCCCTGCTCGTGCGGCAATTCAATGCCCAGGCCAACTGACTTGCCGTTGACACTCGCCGCTCCCCTGTTGGCCGCCTCCATGATGCCGGTACCGCCGCCGGTGATAACCGCCACGCCGCGCTGGGCGATTTTGCGCCCGACGGTGCGCGCCGCCTTGTAAAGCGGATCGGTCTTGGGCGTGCGGGCGCTACCGAAGATGGTCACCGCAGGACCAAGCTCGGCAAGCGCGCCGAAGCCATCGACAAACTCGGCCTGAATGCGCAGCACGCGCCAGGGATCGGCATGCAGCCAGTCAGTCGAATCTTCGGGCGCCAGCAGGTTGGCGTAGGTGTTGTCCTTGGGAATCATGGGGCCGCGCATGACCACGGGGCCGCGGCGGTACGTCTCGTCGTAGGCAGGCTCGCCCTCGACGTTCTCATTCTTAATCATGGGTACTCCTATCGAGAAAAAGAAAAACGGGCGGGGTCGACGCCATGCGTCAAACACCCGCCCGAGCATCAACTATTCGGTATGGTACCCACGATGCATCAAGCACTTGCAAGCTATCGGTCAGCGGTCGCGCAGCCGGTGTCAGCGAATGCGACGACCGGCTGGCGCTCGACCATTGCCGTTGTCCACGCTCTGCAAGCGTGTCTGTCGCCCTTAGTAATCCACCGCCGCAGGGCTGTTCATCCAGTCGCTCACGAACGCACCGTAACGGCCCTCGATAATGGCCTGGCGAGCACGCTGCATAAGGTTGAGCAGGTAGTAGATGTTGTGCATCGACAGCAAAATGCCGCCGAGCATCTCCTTCTGCGTGACCATGTGGCGGATGAGCGCGCGGCTGTAGCCGCCCGTGCACACCGGGCAGGTGCAGGTGGGATCGATGGGGCCGTCGTCGTGCGCAAAGCGCGCGTTGCGGAAGTTGAGGCGACCCTCGCTGGAGAACGCCGTACCCATGCGGCCCGTGCGCGTCGGCAGCACGCAGTCGAACATGTCGATGCCCACGCCCACACCGCGCACGAGGGTGGTGGGGTTGCCGACGCCCATCAGGTAGCGCGGCTTGTGCTTGGGCATGTACTCGCTTACGAGTGGTGCCAGGGTCTCGAACATGGTCTCGTGGTCCTCGCCCACCGAGTAGCCGCCAATGCCGTAACCGGGGAAGTCGCCGCACTCCTCCAGATGGCGCAGCGAGCGCAGGCGCAGATCTAGGTGCATGCCGCCCTGAACAATGCCAAAGAGCGCCTGGTCGTCGCGGGTATGCGCCTTATAGCAGCGCTCAGCCCACATGCTCGACAGCTCAACGGCGCGCTCAACGTAGGCGCGCGTGGCGGGATAGCCCGGGCACTGGTCGAGCTGCATGCAGATGTCGGAACCGAGCTTCATGGCGATTTCCATGTTGTCCTCAGGCGTCCAGAACACGTGGCGACCGTCGTAATCGTTGACGATAAAGCGCACGCCCTCGTCAGTGAGCTTGACCGCGTCGTTGTGGCTGAACACCTGGAAGCCGCCCGAATCGGTGAGGATAGGGCCGTGCCAGTTCATAAACTTGTGCAGTCCGCCCAGCTCGGCGATGGTGTCCTCGCCGGGACGCATGGACAGGTGATAGGTGTTAGCAAGCACGATCTGAGCGCCGAGCTGTTTGACGGTCTCGGTAGGAATACCCTTGACGTTTGCCTTGGTGCCCACGGGCATGAAGATCGGTGTCTCGATGTCGCCGTGCGGGGTGTGCAGCACGCCGGCACGCGCATGCGTGGTCGGATCCTCGGCGATCAGGTCGAATTTAAAAAGGCTCTGGTCCATAAACTGGAACTCCTTGGTTGCGGTTCATACGCAACCCATTATACGGGCAACCCGCAAAGAGCACCGACTCGACAGAAACTGATGCAAAGGAAACCTGTCCCCTTGCACCAATGCACCAATGCACCAGGATAAAAAATGATCCGTTTTCCTCCGTCCCCAACGGATCATTTCCGACAGCCACAGCAACGCCGATGTTATGGCACCGACAGCGAAAACCCGCCAAAGCGAGCAAGGTGCCTTGAAACAAGGCGGCATTGACCTTCTGGTCATGCCGCCGAAGTTGAAAGACAGATTGCCGCTCTGGCGGGTTTGCAGCGTCAACTGGTTACGCGGTTCGTAGAACCGCGTAACTGCTAGGGCCGCTGGCCCATACCACCCTCGAGGGTGACGGTCTCGCCGTTCATGTACTTAAAGTCGGGACCGCAGAGCTGAACGACCACGCGGCCGATTTCCTTCTCGACGTCGCCGTAGTGGCCCGCCGGCGGCATGTGAACGTTGGCCTTGAACGCCTCGGGGTAAGCATCCTGGAAGTTCTCGAGCGCGGCAGTCCAGGCAAGCGGGCACACGATGTTGACGTTGATGCCGTCTTTGCCCCACTCGTTGGCGGCAACGCGGGTCAGGCCGCGGATGCCCTCCTTGGCGGCAGCATAGCTGCACTGGCCATAGTTGCCAAACAGGCCGGCGCCCGAAGCAAAGTTGACCACGGATCCCTTGGTCTCCTTCAGGTGCGGATAGGCCTTCTGCATATACAGATAGGTAGCATACAGACCGGAGTAAATGGCCAGGTTAAACTGGTCCATGGTGTGATCGGCGATGGTCACGCCCGAGGCGCTGGCCTGAGCATTGTTGACGACGGCGTCGATGCGGCCGAACTCCTCAATGGCCTTGTCGATGACGTTCTGGACGACGGCTTCGTTGTCCTGACCGGCCGAAACATCAGCCTGAACAGGCAGAACTTTGACACCGTACTCGGCCTCGAGGGACTCCTTGGCGGCCTCGAGCTTGGCGACGTTGCGGCCGGTGATAACGAGGTTCGCGCCCTCCTTGGCAAAAGCGATATCGATACCGTAGCCGATGGAGCCAGCGGAGCCGTCCTTAAGCGTGGCCTTGCCGCCGCCGGTGACGATCACGGTCTTACCAGTGAAAAGTCCCATATAAAGTCCTTTCAAATCGCGACGGGCGCACCCGCCGACTGCGCGCATCCAAATAAACGCGCCAAAAGCTGAAATGCAACTTTAACGGGTTCAAGTGAAAAATAAAGCCCATGGCAGGCGAACGGCGCAACGTCTTTCGGCGAAGGGAATGTCAAGTAAAAATTGGATAGAGTGGCCGAGTTTTTGCTATCGACGCGAGCCATCGAACACGTTTTGAAACTTTGCTGCGGCGCGCGGGAAGTCGGCGCGAGACTTTATCATAGGGTGACAAACAACGATGAGGAGCACATACCTATGACAGACGAGCTGGACCCCCAGACTCAACAGCATATTGATCATTCCGCAGACGCCGTCGACGACTGCGATACTCCTACCTGCGTCGACGCCTCCACCGATGCGCCCGCCACCGCAGATGCGCCCGCTGCCGCAGATGTGCACGCCGATGCGGATAAAGCAACAGACACAGACGATACTGTCGAGCATGACGAAAGCGAGCAGCCGGAGCCGAGCGATGCCGAACCCGACACAGACCCCGCGCCACAGGCGGCAGGCCCCATCGAGGTCTCTTCGGAAGAAGAGCTCGATGCCGTCATGGACTCCATGATGGATGCTGTCAAAGCGATGAAGGATGCTGTCGCCGATGCCGATGTTGACGCCGAGGAAGAAGAGGCCGCTGAGGCCGCCTCGACCTTTGTGCCCGGCGAGACTCCGGTTGCCGACCAGGGCAGTACCATGCCCTCGTTTCTGCAGCTCGAGCATCCCACGATTGGCGCCGATGCGGTCGATCCGCACGCAGCAGGCTTTTCTGTGGTCGAGGGCG
>UQJA01000149.1 GCA_900541285.1 uncultured Collinsella sp. | reverse complement strand
GAAGTCCTCGGCGGTGAAGGGATTCACCGGCAGGCTTTCATGGGGCGTCAGCCACACCATGTTGGCCCCGTCGTTGACATAGACCTGCCCCGCGTGGGGATCAGGCTCCTCGACGGTGCGGGGCTGGCGGGGCAGCAGACTCAGCACCACGGGAATGGCGACGGCCAGCGCCGCCAGCAGGGACGACGGCAAGTCGCCCTCGAGCGCCACCACGGCGCGCGACGCACCGCGGGCGCGGGCGTTATCGCGAACGGCAAGCACCAGCGCCTGCCACAGCCATTCCTCGGAGCGAAACTCGGGCAGCTCATGGTCTTCCAGGGCATCGAGCATCACGCCGCGCTGAATCTCCTGAACCAGCAGGCTCTCCTCAAAGCACGGCGCCTGGGCCACCACGCGACCGCAGTCGTCGAGCACAAACGAACCGCCGGTATACACCGACTCGTCATAGGCACCGACCGGCGCCATGCAGGCAAACCACACGCTGCGCTTGGATGCGATCTTGCGGTAGGCGCCGCTGCGAACGGCGGCAATGGCGGCAGTCTCACGGTCGGTCATGTCAAACGCGTTGAATTGGAAATACGCAATGAGGTCAACACCGGTCGGCAGCATCTCGAGTTCGCGGTCCAAGTCAAAAATCACGGCGATGCGCACGCCGTCCACGTCGAACACCGGCGGCGCCCAACGCGTGTCGCTGTTCTCGCCACGCTGCAGGGCAATGCTCGAACGCGCCGGCACCACATGACCGTCCTTGAGCATCATGTAGTCGAGCAGCGGCTGGCCCTCAAACGAAACCGCCGCGGGCACGATGCAGATCATGTCAAGCTCCTGGATACGCTCGGCGACACCAGTCAAGCCGGCAAGCATGTCGTGCTCAAAGTCGGCAGCGCCCACCAGGCCACCGGGCATGGCGCCCATAAAGAGCGGAGCCGGAACGCACAGCACGCGCGCCCCGCGCTCGTGGGCCAGACGAGCCTGGTCCTCGATGCGGCCGCAAATGCCCTCAATATCACCCAGGCGCATATCGATCTGTGCAAGCGCGAGCTTCATGGCTCAGCCCTTTCCGTCGTAAACCATCGAAATCGTAGTAAAAGCGCCGGCCGCATAATGCAGTCGGCGCTTGCATGTGCATATGCTAGCTATGATACCCCGAGCGGGGGCGCGCTCCTAGAACGTCGCGGACCACAGCCCGTGCAGGTTGCAATAGGCATAGACGATACCGGTCTTGGAACCGCCCGCGAAAAACGTCGCGGGTTTCATGCCGGGCTCAAGGTAATGGACCTCTAAGCGGCCCTCGGCCTCAAGGGCGATCCATTCAATGTAGTGCTCGGGCAGGCTGGGGTGCTCGACCGAGCCAACGCGTGCGCGAATCACGTGACCGTCACGCTCGGTCTCGACAACAGGCACGTGCTTCTCGTGCGCCGCGTCCTCAGTGTTTGCGGTCAGCTCCGTGCAACCGGCAGGGGTCGCAACGTCGTCGCCAAGGGCAGCGATGAGCTTACCGTCGGGGTCCTTAAAGAATTTCGCCATGATGTTCTCCTTTGCTGATGTGCCGATGTTCTTGATGGTTCTTATGCCCAAAGGCAGGCAAACCATCCATGGCATTGCAAATGAACACATAACGGATTAGGCAAGCGGTCGGGCCAAAATGCGTCGACCGTCCTGCCCACTCCAGCAGTCCCACCCCGCGCGCGGCTAGCGCCCGCCCAGCAGCGCCAGAACATCCTCGCGCGTGAACAGTGCCGACGAGATGCCGTCGCCGCCGAGCACGCTGTTGACCAGATCGCGCTTGGACTCCTGCATCTGCATAATGCGTTCCTCGATCGTGTCCTTGGCAATGAGCTTGTACACGGTCACGGTATGTTGCTGCCCAATACGATGCGCACGGTCGGTCGCTTGGTCCTGCGCCGCCACGTTCCACCACGGGTCGTAGTGAATGACCACGTCGGCCGCCGTCAGGTTAAGGCCCACGCCGCCCGCCTTGAGCGAAATCAAAAAGACCGGAACCTCGCCCGCTTGGAACTGCGCGACCATCTTGGCGCGGCTCTCCTTAGACGAAGTGCCCGTGAGCTTAAGGAAGGCGATGTCCTCCTTGGCCAAGCGTTTGCCGATGATATCGAGCATACCCGTAAACTGGCTGAACAACAGGATGCGATGCCCGCCGTCGAGTGCGCCGTGCACGAGCTCCATGCACGTATCGAGTTTGGCGCTCCCCGCCTTGTAATCCTCGTAGTGTAGACGCGGGTCGCAGCATATCTGGCGCAGCTTGGTAAGCTCGGCGAGCACCTTGAGCTTGTCTTTCTTAAACTCCCCGGCCTCGCGGTGCTGCACCTGCTGGGCGATGCGGTCCTGATTTGCCAGGTAAAGCTTGCGCTGCTCACCGGTGAGCTGCGCCACGACAGTGTCCTCGATCTTCTCGGGCAGGTCGGCCACCACGTCTTCCTTTACGCGGCGCAGCACAAACGGCGACACGAGCGCCTGCAGGCGAGCGGCGCTGTCACCTTCGGCGTGCTCGACCGGGCTTTCGAAGCGCTTTGCAAACGATTCACGCGTACCCAGCAGGCCCGGCATCAAAAAGTCGAAGATGCTCCAGAGCTCGGACAGGCGGTTCTCGATGGGCGTGCCCGTCAGGGCAAAGCGTACACCGGCCGGCAGGCGCTTGGCGGCGCGCGCTACCTGCGTGAGCGGGTTTTTAATGTACTGGGCCTCGTCGAGCACCACACGGGCAAAGTCCTGCTCGACGTACTCGTCGATATCGCGCCGCATAAGGTCATACGACGTCACGACCACGTTATGCTCGGCCACGCCGGCGATTTGCACGCGACGCTGGGCCTTGGCGCCCACGATGGCGCACACATCGAGCGACGGGGCGAAGCGCTCCAGCTCGGCGGTCCAGTTGTACACAAGCGACGCAGGGCACACCACAAGCGTGGGCTTAGTGTCCCCCGCCTCCACGCGCGCCAGGACATGCGCAATCATCTGGAGTGTTTTGCCCAGGCCCATGTCGTCGGCCAAAATACCGCCAAGGCCCAGGTGTTCGAGCGAGCCGAGCCACTGGTAGCCGTCGACCTGGTAGCCACGTAGCGTGGCCTTGAGAGATGCCGGCACCGCAAAGTCCATCTTGCCGAGCGTGTCCAGACGCTCGACGGTGCGGCGGAACGAGGCGTCGCGATCGGCCTCGAGCGCAGGCGTGCGCGCGAGCATGCTATCGACAAACAGGGTGCTCGACGCGGGAAGCGACACGCCGTCGAGCAGGTCGACGGCATCGACGCCCAAGTCCTCGGCAAGGCCAAACGCGGCACGAGCGCCCTCGTCCAGGCGAATGATGTCGCCCGACGTGAGACGCGCAAACGTCTGGCGACGCTTGTAGGAGTCAAGGTAGATGGCAAGGTCGGCTGCCGAAAGACCGCTCGCGCCCAGCTCGACGTCGAGCAGGTTACTCTTGACGGTTGCACGCACAGAAAGCTTGGGCGCAGGGCGCACCGAGATCTGGCGCAGGCGGTCGCTGAGCATGACCTCGCCCAGCTCGGACAGGGCAGACAGGCCCTCGGTCAGCAAGTGGAACAGGCTCTCGTCATCGCGCTCCTCAAATGCCAGGCCGCCCTCGTAGAAATCGAAATACAGGGCCGCCGTGTCCATAACGCGAAACTCTGCCACCGTATCGCGGGGCGGAACGCCGGGGCGCTGTTCTTCGAAGGGACTGCCCGGAGCACCAAGACTAAAGAGATCTGCCGACCAATCGCCGTAGGCTACCGTAATCTTGCAGGTCACGAGTCCATCGTCGACGCCGATCGCCATGGCAAAACTCGGCTCGGGCGCCACGGTGTCGAGCGCGGCGGGAGCGGTCAGGTCGGTGTAGTCGCGCAAGATAGGCAGCGCCATGCGGCAGAACTCACCCACCTGGTCGGCGGCGATATGGACCGGCGTGCGGCAGGGCAACAAGTGCGATAGGAACGACGCCGCATGTTGGGCAAACGCCGTGTCGCTACGGCGCGCGCGGCGCGTATCGACCAGATAGGCTGCGTCGCCCGCGACAAAGCAGTACGTATCGGCCGGCAGACGCAAGTCGTAGCTGCCTCCCCCCGCCGGGGCAATCTTGGCGGCACATCTCGATGA
>UQJA01000148.1 GCA_900541285.1 uncultured Collinsella sp. | reverse complement strand
CACAGCAGCATGGCGCAGCGGTCAATGCCGAAGCCCAGGCCGCCGGTGGGCGGCATGCCGTATTCGAGCGCCATGACGAAGTCCTCGTCCATCATGTTGGCCTCTTCGTCGCCGTGGGCGCGCTTTTCGGCCTGCGCCTTCACAAACTCGCGGACCTCGCGCGAAAGCTCGGGGTAGAACGGGGCGAGCATGGGATCGTCGTCGGCGGCGATAAGGATGGTATAGAGTGCCGGCGCCGTGTTGACGCCGTTAATCACCAGAGTCTGATCCTCCATGTCGCGAGCGGCCTGCTTGGCAAGCTTCTTAAAGGAGAACGGGGCACGGGTGGCACCGAAGATGCCGGCCACGTGGTCCTCGAAGATGTTCAGGAAGTTCACGAAAGATCACTCTCCGTATAGGTTCTTTGGTATCCGAGCAAATATAGGCATATCCCAACGATTATAGAGGATAGGATTCCCGCAACCGCCGCCTTGGCGATGACCGCGGCTGCAAGGCTGGCAATTTCCATATGGTGTGCAAGACAGGACGCCGCTGCGCAGCCGATGCCGGTGACAGCGATGGCGGCGATTGCGGCAAGGTTTGAGCCCTGATCGGCACGCTTGGCATGGGCATTGAGCAGCGCGGATGACGCTGCGGCAGTTGCCGCGACCAGCACAAAGGCGGCCCAAAGGAGCGAGTCTCCCAGCGCTGCGGCAACGTTACCGAGCCCCAGCACGCCTCCGGCTGAAAGCGCGACCGTGGCCAGACGGGCAAAAAGCGCGCCCATGCCCGTTGCCGCGGCGGCGCTTGCCGGGCCGAGCCAAAATGACGCGACGCCGGCGGCGACCCCAGCTGCCAGGAAGGTATTGCCGGTCAGACAGCCAAGCGCGAGTGCACAGGTGAGCGTGGCGCTCGCGGCAGCCTCGGTGCGACCCCAGGCGATCCACCAACCGGACATGGCGGCGGCAAAGATCACCGCGACGGGCAGCATCGACAGGATGCCCTGTGCCTGCATGGTGGCGTTGGCCATGAGCACCAAAAAGCCCACAGCCGAGATGGCCGAGCCAATCTGGGGGGCCAGGCCAGCCGCCGCTCCGATCGCGATGGCCGCAATGACCAGGCCGGGAAGCGCCGCGACCCCGGCCGTTTGCATCAGCAAAAAGCTAAAGGTGCCGCACGTTAGCGCCGAGATAGTGCGCATGGTGTAGTCGCGCGCATGGCTCCAGCGCGTGCCCGCCCAGCCGAGTGCGGGGTCGACCTCGATGGCGTCGTCCTCGTAGTGCGACGGCTCGATATCGTCGAGCTCCTGCTCGTCATCCGAAAGTTCGCCAACCATTTGCTCCAGGCTGCGACGGCCTTCGCGCACGCTGCCCAGACCGGCAAGGAGCTGGTCGCAAAATGCCTCGATGCTGTTGGGGCGGTCCTGCGGCATGGGGGAGAGCGCGCTCATGAGCGCGGCCTCGGCTCCCGGGGGAAAGTGCGGTATCAGCTCGCTGGGATAGGTGGCGCCGCCGATGATGCGGCCGAGCGAGTCGGCGGGCGTGGCCGCCATAAAGGGAGCGCTGCCGCACAGGCCCTCGTAGATCACACAGGCGAGGGCAAAGACATCGGCGCGCTCGTCGACCGTGCCGGTCTCGATATCGAGCTGCTCGGGCGGCATGTAGCCGATGGTGCCGCCGCGCGAACCGCCAAAGCCACCGGCAGACGACAGTCGCGCCATGCCAAAGTCGGTGAGCTTTACATTGCCCGAGTGGTCGATGAGCACGTTGGCGGGCTTAATGTCCAGGTGGAGTACGCCATTACTATGGGCGAAGGTGAGCGCCTGGCCCAGGGCATCGGCAATGGCCGCGGCCTCGTCAAAGGTAAGTGAGTGGCCGTCCACGCGGTGCAAAAACTCGGCAAGCGACATGCCATCGACATACTCCATGACTAGGTAGGCATAGGCTGTGTCGTGCGTAAAGTCGATGACCTGCACGATGTTGGGATGTTGAAGCATGGCGGCAGTGTGCGCCTCGCGCAGGACATCCATGATGTCGCTGGCGGGCATGCCGGCACCGTTGATAAGGGGGATGCGTTTAATGGCGACGCGGCGGCGCAGGTGCGTGTCGCGGCAGATCTCGATGGAGCCAAAACCGCCGGTCGCAAGTGTCTCGAGCGGCTGGTACCGCTTGAGCAGCTCGCGAGAGCTGGTGCCCTCCAAAGGAACGTCCGGCGAGAACCGGGCGGTATGTTGCGAGAAAAGCGGCATGGCCAACCCTCGTGCGTTTAAAGTTCGTTTGCGAGCGGCGGGCGCGGAGCCGAGCCGTTCGCGGTGGCATAGATGCTGCTAGTGTAGCACGCTCGGGTGCATGGGGAGGATAGCGGGATGCGAGGCTGCCCGTCTGGCTTGGCCTTAGCGCTTCTTCTTGTTCTTCTTCTGCTTGCGCTGCTTGCCCTTGGTCTCCTGGGGCTTGTCGCCCTGCTTGGCTTCGGCAGCGGCCTTTTCTGCCTTCATCTTCTTGCGTTTGGTCTCGATGCGGAGTTTTTTGTTGATGCGCGCCTTGAGGAAGGGACCAAACTGCTCGGCATCGCCGCGGACGAAGGTGTCCTTAGGGATCGTCACGCCCTGGTCGGCGAACATGGCCACAAAGATGCGCTCGCCGTCGAGTACGTGGTCGAGCTTCTCAAACGGGAAGAACTGCGACTTGCCGCTCTTGCCCCAAACCATCAGGCCGTCCTCGTTGGCGGCGACGCGGCGATAGCGGCCGCCCATGGACTCGTCGGCCTCGACGGCGTCGATAAAGTCGCGGGCGAGGGTGTGGTGCAGGTTCTTGCTCCACCAGGCCAAAAAGGCGCCGAATACGATCAGCACGACGCCAAACTTGATCCAGTTGCCGCCGGCCACCAACATGCCGATGCCGATGAGCGCGGCAATTGCCGCGGCGACATACAACGAGCCGCGACGCCTGGGCGAGGCGACCAGGCGGGCGAAGTCGGTGACCAGGTCGTTTTCGTACTGGTACTCGTTGAGGTACAGGATACCGTCGTCGGCTGCGGCCTGCTTCTCGAGCGCGACCTCGACCTGGTCGGCTGCTTCGGAGGGAACGAGGTTGCTCTCTGCGTCTGCCATGCTCTTTGGACTCCTATCGCGGCGGGCTCGCCGTACGGGTATTATGGAATGCAGTATGCCGTGCGACCGCATGGCCGCCGCGGCAACAAGACTCAGTATACCCGGGGGAGCACCCATGGAATCGTTGTACCGAAAGTATCGCCCGCTCACCTTCGACTCCGTGGTGGGCCAGCAGCATATCGTCTCGACGCTCGAGCACGCCATCACCGAGGGGCGCCTGTCCCACGCCTACCTGTTCTGCGGACCGCGCGGCACGGGCAAGACCACCATGGCGCGTATTCTTGCCAAGGCGCTGCTCTGCCGCAATGCCGAGGCGGCGCGCGCCGAGGGTGCGAGCGGCTGCATGCCCGACGGCACCTGTGAGGAATGCGAGCTCATCGCCGAGGGCAACCACCCCGATGTTTACGAGCTCGATGCCGCCTCCCGCACGGGCGTGGACAATGTGCGCGAGGAAATTATCAACTCCGTCAACTTTGCCCCGGTGCGTGGCAAGTACAAGATTTATATCATCGACGAGGTCCACATGCTCACAACGGCGGCGTTTAACGCGCTGCTCAAGACGCTCGAGGAGCCGCCGGCACACGTGATCTTTGTGCTGTGCACCACCGACCCGCAAAAGATTCTGGAGACCATCCTCTCGCGCTGCCAGCGCTTCGATTTCCACCGCATCGGCAACGAGGATATCGAGCATCGCCTGTCTTACGTGTGCGAGCAGGAGGGCTTCGATTACGACGACGAGGCGCTGGCGATCGTGGCGCGCCATGCCAAGGGCGGCATGCGCGACGCATTGTCCACGCTGGAGCAGCTGAGCGTTTTTGGTAACGGCGCCGTGCATGCGGACGACGCCCGCTCGCTCTTGGGCGAGGTTTCGGACCAGATCCTGGGCGAGTTTGCCCGCGCCATTGCCGAGCGTGACATTGCTGAACTCTATGGGCTCATTCGCGCACAGGTCGAGGAGGGAAATGACCTGCTTGAGTTGACGCGCGACCTGGTGGCGCATGTGCGTGACGTGTACGTTGCCTGCGTTGCCGGTGCCCGTGCCGAGCTGTTTGAGGGCGGCTCCGAGCAGGCCGAGACGCTT
>UQJA01000147.1 GCA_900541285.1 uncultured Collinsella sp. | reverse complement strand
AACGATATGGCACCGTGGGGACACATGTATGTCAATCCTGGTCTAACAGAGCCTTTTTTAATCCCCGTCCCAGAAAAATCATCCCGCGTGGGCTTGTGGCTCACGCGGGATGATGGCCTCTTACTTTTTCTTGTCCTGTTCCAGCAGATCGGACGGTGAGCGATCGGGCTTGCCGCCGCGGAAAATCTCGCGGCCATGCAGACGATGTTCCAGGTCACGTTCGTCCTTTTCCTCGTCAATCTTGGTCTGGCTCACCACCGGGTCCTCAATCAACGACGACACCGAGTTCACCTGTTTTTGAATGCGCTCGGCGATGGTGTCATCCATACTCACGATGCGCATCTTCCAGTCGATATTCGTGGCGTTGGATGAGCTCTTGGTCCACACGAACGTCAGGATGGCGCTCTGGTGGCCCTGGGCGGGAAACATGCCAAAGAAGGAATCGTGCTGAATGTTGCTATCCTCGTCGATATAGGCGTGAACGTTATACACCACGCGGTCGATTTTATCGTTGAGCAGCGCATTGGTCGCAAGTGCCGCGGCCTGAATCTGCCCGTTGGACAGCAGCTCGAGCTCGTTGGCAGACGATGTGTCCAACACCGTCACCTCGACCGTGCCCGTACGCTCATCGGCTTCATCGACGGTAAAGTCGAGCGGGAACTGCGTAAAGCCGTTGCCCCACTCAAGGCCGCCCTTCAGCGCCGTCGAAACGGTATCGACCGAAACGCTCTCGGACAGGTTGGCGGTGTTCAGACGACGCATCACGCCGTAGCCAATCTGCATGCCCACGATCAGCACCAAAATACCGATGACCACGGCCATCGCGGTCTTCGTAATGGTATGGCTCACCTGCGAGCCCGAAGGATCGTCCTCGGACAGCGGGTCGATATGTTTTGCCTGGCTCGCGCGGTCCTCGCTGCGCAGCTGCGCTAGCGCCGCTTTGTCACCGCGCTTGGCCGCCGCCTCCTTCTCGCGCATGCGCTCGGTGCGCTTTTTGGCAAGCGTGGGATCCAAGACACCGGATGCATCGATTTCGGAGAATAACTCCGTCACTTCTTCCGGAGTCAAAGGGTTCTTGTCAGCCATAAACTTCCTGTCATATCAATCAGTCGAGCTCGTGCGCACGCGCACCTTCGAACTGCATTCGATAGTAGCGGGCATAGGTGCCGCCACGGGCGAGAAGCTCCTCGTGCGTGCCACGCTCCACAACGCGACCATGCTCAACGGTCGCAATCTCATCGGCATGTTTAATAGTCGAGAGGCGGTGGGCGATGATAATCGTGGTGCGGCCGCGTGCCAGCTCTTCGAGCGACTCCTGGACTGCCTCCTCGCTCTCGTTATCCAAAGCACTCGTCGCCTCGTCCAAAATCAGGATCTTGGGGTTCTTGAGAAACACGCGCGCGATGGCAACGCGCTGCTTCTGTCCGCCCGAAAGACGGCTGCCGCGCTCGCCCACGACCGTGTCATAGCCCTGTGGAAGCGACTCGATAAAGGCATCGATGTTGGCGCGACGGGCGGCCTCGGCGATCTCTTCCGCTGTAGCGCCCGGCTTGCCGTAGGCGATGTTCTCGCCAATCGTACCGTCAAACAGATAGACATCCTGCTGCACCAGGCCGATGGCACGGCGCAGGCTCTGCTGCGTCACATCGCGCACGTCTTGGCCGTCGATGCTAATGGATCCGGCAGCCACGTCATAAAAGCGCGGCAGCAGCGAACAGGTCGTGGACTTGCCACCGCCCGAAGGGCCAACCAAAGCGATGGTCTGCCCGGGCTTGATGGACAGGTCCATATGGTCGATAACGGGACGCTCGTCGGCATCGCCCTCGCCCAGCTCAACATCCTCGTAGTTAAAGCACACGTCGTGATACTCCACGGCGCCGGCAGTCACCTGCAGATCCGTGGCGCCCGGCTTGTCCTGGATATCCGGCGCGGTCGAGAGCACCTCGTCCATACGCTTAAAGCCGGCGATAGCCTTCTGATACGTTTCGGCCGAATTGACGAGTGTCTCGAGCGGCGTGCAGAACAGCGAAATGTAGAGAGCGAAGGTTGCCATATCGACCGCCTGCAGCTGTCCCTGGGCGACCAGCCAGCCGCCCAGCAGCACCACGATCACATAGAGTACACCCGAGAGCAGGCCATACGTCGCGGTATAGACGCCCATGGCGTGATACATGTTCTCCTTGGACGAAAGATAGCGATTGTTGGAGGCGCGGAACTTGAAGCGTTCGGTCTCCTCATTGGCAAAGCTCTTGACCACGCGCATGCCCGCCAGCGAATCCTGCAGCTGTGCATTGATGCCGCTGATCTTTTTGCGGTTGTCGCTAAAGACCTCGCGCATGCGCATGTTCTGCCAAAACATGATGACCGCAAACGCTGCCGTCACCACGGCCATGGCGAGTGCCAGCACCGGGGCGATGGTAAAGAGAATCACAAACGAGCCGATGATCTCGATGCCGCAGATGATGATCCACTCGGGCACGTGGTGCGCCGCCTCGCAGATATCGAACAGGTCGTTGACCACGCGGCTCATCATGTCGCCCGAGCTGTTGCGGTCGAAGTACGCAAAGCTAAAGCGCTCATACTGGTCGAACAGGTCCTCGCGCATCTTGGACTCCATGCGCGCGCCCATCACGTGACCCCAATAGCTCACAAAGTAGCGGCAGGCGCAGCGGACGGCATACATCAACACCAAGCCCACCGCGATCATGCCGAGCGCCTGCATAATGGCAGCCTGACCCTGAGTAAACAGCCCACCGGTCAAATTGCGCAGAATAATGGGGAACGCCAGGTCAATGGCGGCAAGCACCAGAGCACAAACAGTATCAGCAACAAAAAGCCCCATCTGGGGCTTGTAATACGAAAGAAACCTCTTCAGCATGTGATCCTCAAAGAAATATCAGCAACGTAAGGCCCTGAGACAAAGCAATCAGTAGTACTTGTCCCAGGGCTATCCCCACTCGTTAAAGCTCCGCGCTCCCAAGGCGGTGCGCGATGCTATCGCAGGCCAAGGCGCCTACGACGGTCTTGGCGTCTTCGATCTTGCCGTCGAGCACGGCGTCGATCAGCTCGTGCAGCGGCACCAGGTCCACGTTGACAAACTCGTCATCATCGGGGTTGGGCGCATCAAACTCGAGCTTGGTAGCCAAGTAGATGTGGATGATCTCATCGCAAAAACCGCAGGACGTGACAATCGACGTCAAAAAGCGAATACGACCAGCCCTAAAGCCCGTCTCCTCATGCAGTTCGCGCTTGGCGCAATCGAGCGGGTCCTCGCCTGAATCGAGCTTGCCGGCGGGAATCTCGACCGTCACGCGGTCGATGGCGGTGCGGTACTGACGCACCAGTACGATCTTGCCGCTCTCGGTCAGTGCCACAACGGCCGCCGCACCCGGATGGCGAACGATATCGCGGGCGCTGCGGTGACCGTTGGGCAGCTCGACCTCAAGACGGTGGACGTCGAGGATCTTGCCCTTCCAGGCGCACTCCTCCGAAAGAATCTTCTCGTGCAGCTCGGCATCGTGCGGGTCGTCGTCGCCCAGCACCAGCACCGGCTCGTCAGCGACCTCGCCACCAGGCTCGCCCTCGGCGTGCCCATACATGCGGCTGTCCTCTTCGACGATCTGCGCGTCCACGAGCTCTTCGTTCTTCTCGTCCATCCGTCTCATTCCTCTCGGATTTTAGGCATCCCAGGCGTCGCGGCCGCGCAGCGCGCGCAGGCCGATGTCGTGACGCAGGGTCTTGCCCTCAAAATCAATCTTCTCGCAGGCCTCGTAGGCAAGGTTGCGAGCGTTCTCGAACGTGTCGCCCAGAGCGGTCACGGCAAGCACGCGGCCACCATTGGTCACGAGCTGGCCGTCCACCACGGCAGTGCCCGCGTGGTACACGGTCACGTTCTCCATGGCCTCGGCATCGGCGATACCGGTGATGACCTTGCCCTTCTCGTAGCCGCCGGGATAGCCTGCACTCGTCAGGACAACGGCCACGGCCCACTCGTCGCGCCAGTCGAGTTCAATCTGATCGAGCTCGCAGTTGGCGCAAGCGAGCATGACCTCAACCAGGTCGTTCTTAAGGCGCGGCAGCACGACCTGCGTCTCGGGGTCGCCAAAGCGGGCATTGAACTCCAGCACCTTGGGGCCGGCAGGCGTGAGCATAAAGCCGCCGTACAGGCA
>UQJA01000146.1 GCA_900541285.1 uncultured Collinsella sp. | reverse complement strand
GCTGCGCGTCCCCGGGGGGTAGGCCCAGGCCGTTGCGGTAGCCGGCAATGCCCTCGGCTGCCATGGAATCCAGGAAGCATGCGGCCAGACGGCCCAGGCCGCCGTTGCCCAGTGCCGGATCGGGCTCCTGGTTCTCAATGACGGACAGGTCGAAGCCCATGTCGTCGAGCGCCTCAGCGACCATGTCGCGCACGCCAAAGTTGAGCAGGTAGTTGTCGAGCAGGCGGCCGATCAAAAACTCGATCGAGAAGTAGTACACGCGCTTCTTGCCCTCGGCGGTGGCGCGGGCGTCGCTCTTGGTGGCAACGGTGCGGGCCTTCTCGGCCACGAGCTTGGCCAGGGCGTTAAAGCGGTCGAGGTCGCTGGCGGCCTCGACGCTCTTGCCGCTGATGCTCATGACGGCATCGCGATAGAGCTCGGTAAACTCCTGCTTGTTGTCGAAGATCTTATTCATACGTTCCTTTCCCCCGGGGATGTTTCTCCCGGAACGGTTATGACTTGTATCCTACGCCTCGGCGAGGCGGGTAATTACAGCTGTAACGGCTTTGTTACGCATCCTTGGCAGACGACTTAACAGAAGCAGACTTGGCCTTGGTAGCGGCCTTTTTGGCAGCCGGCTTCTTGGTCGCGGTGGCCTTAGCAGCGGGCTTTGTGGCGGCCTTGGCCTTGGCCTTGGTCGTCGTAGCCTTTGCCTTGGCAGGAGCCTTCTTGGCGGCCGCAGGCTTGGGCTTTACCGTGGACGCGCGCTTCTTGGGCGCAGCCTTGGGAGCCTCAATCACCGGCGGCTTGTAGCTGCTGGGACCGCGGCGCTTAAGCACCACGCCAGCCAGGCCGGGCACCTTAATCTCGATAGAGTCCATCTGCCCGTTCCAGGGATAGGGCTCGCTCGAGCGGGTGTAGGGCTCCTCGCCGGCATATCCGCTGCCACCGAACTCGGGACGGTCGGAGTCGAAGATGACCTCCCAGTCACCCTCGCGCGGCACGCCCACGCGGAAGCTTTCGTAGCTCGCCGGGTCAAAGTTGATCAGGATCACCAGATCGTCGTCGACATCCTCGCCCTGGCGCACAAAACTCACGATGGACTGCTTGGAGTTGTCCGCGTCGATCCAGGTAAAGCCGTCGTCGGTGTAGCCGCGCTCGTACAGGGCGGGCTCGGCGGTGTACAGGTGGTTGAGCGCCTTGATAAACGCCTGATGATGCCTGTGGGTCTCATACTCCTCGGTCAGGAACCACTGAATGGACTCGTAGTAGCGCCACTCAATAAACTGACCGATCTCGTTGCCCATAAAGTTGAGCTTGGCACCGGGATGCGTCATCTGGTAGAAGGCCAGCGTGCGCAGGCCGGCAAACTGGCGCCACCAATCGCCCGGCATGCGGCCGATGAGCGAGCACTTGCCGTGCACGACCTCGTCGTGGCTTAACGGGCAAATGAAGTTCTCGGTAAAGGCGTACATAATGGAGAACGTGAGCAGGCCGTGGTTGCCGGGGCGCCACGGAAAATCGGTCTGCATGTAGTGCAGGGTATCGTTCATCCAGCCCATGTCCCACTTGTAGTGGAAGCCCAAGCCGCCGTCCTGCGGCGGATAGGTCACGAGCGGCCACGCGGTGGACTCCTCGGCCATCATCATCACGTCGGGGAAGTGCGCCTCCACGGCGCAGTTGACCTGACGGATAAACGCGCTGGCGTCCAGGTCCTCCTCGGTACCGTACTTGTTGAACTTTTTTTGCCCCGGATCGTCGATGCCAAAGTTGAGGTACAGCATGCTGGACACGCCGTCCATGCGAATGCCGTCCACGTGGAAGTTCTCGAGCCAATACAGCACGTTGGAGACCAGGAAGGAGCGGACCTCGCCGCGGGCGAAGTCGAACTTGTGCGTGCCCCAGTTGGGGTGAATCTCGTGCTCAAACAGCATGTGGCCGTTAAAGGTGGCAAGGCCGTGGGAGTCGGCGCAAAAACCGCCGGGTACCCAGTCCATGATCACGCCGATGCCCGCCTCGTGGCACGCATCGATAAAGTGCATGAGCTGCTGCGGGTTGCCGTAGCGCGACGTGGCGGCGTAGTAGCCGGTCGTCTGGTAGCCCCAGGAGCCGTCGAAGGGATGCTCCATAAGCGGCATGACCTCGATATGCGTGTAGCCCATGTCGCGCACGTAGTCCACGAGCTCCACCGACAGGTCGTCGTAGGTGTAAAACTCGCCGCGCTGTGCGGGGAAGGGATCCATGGGGCCAGGGTAGTTGCCGTACTCGTCCGGCTCGCCCTGCGGCGCGTCGCCGTGGCGCTTCCACGAGCCAATATGCACCTCGTAGATGTTAAGGGGCTGCGACATGTGGTTATGGCTGGCGCGGCGCTTGAGCCACGCGGCGTCGTTCCACTGGTAGCCATCGAGTGTCCACAGCACGCTGGCGGTACCCGGAGGGCACTCGGCCTTAAAGGCATACGGATCTGCCTTGTAGAGCTTCTCGCCCTCGTTGGTCTCGATGAGGTATTTATAGAGCTGGCCCTGCTCGGCACCAGGAATAAAGCCTTCCCAAATAGCGCTCGTATGCACGGGCACCAGCGGGTTGGCTTGTTCATCCCAGTCGTTAAATTCGCCAATGACATGGACGCTCTTTACGTCGGGCGCCCAAACGCAAAAGCGCCAGCCGCGCGTGCGCTGCTGTGTGTCGGGATGCGCACCCATCTTTTCCCAGCTGCGCTCCCACATTCCAATGCCAAACAGGTAGACATCGTCCTTGGAGAGCTCCGGTGCGTGCGGAGCCGGTTTGCGGGTTGCGGGCTTTTTAGCCGTTGGCTTTAGCTTTGTATCGCTCACGTTTGATCCCATCATGACGCGGCAGCGTGTTGCCTTGGTGACTAGATGCGAAAGGTCCAAGGCTGCACGAATCGAAGGGACGGCGAAGTTTCTGTGATTCGTTCCACCTCGCGTGCTCGGTGGAACTTTCGGCAGAAACTACGATAACACCTGTGCGTTAGTTTTATGAACGAAAGCGGATTTGCGGGGGCGTTTAATCGGTAAGCGACATGTTTATACCACTGGCAGAATTGCTGTGGTAAAACTCTTGACAGTTTTACCAATTAGGGTTTCAAAATTGTTAGCCTGACGTTTGGTAAAACGTTTTTAGCAGGTTGTTTACCATTTGACATCGAAAGGTTCGTTTATGTCCCATACCGCCGCTCCCAAGGTTGCTTTTATTTTCGATTGCGACGGCACGCTGGTTAATAGCACCCCCGTTTGGGCTTATGCTCAGCCAGAGTTATTGCGCCGCCATGGGATTGACGTGACAGTGGATGACTTTGCCCAATTTGAGCACCTGTCGCTGGAGGACGAGTGCCAGGCCTACCACGACACGTGGGGCATTGGCGCGAATGGCGAGGAGCTCTACCGTGAGCTGAGCGACATCCTGATCGATGGCTACTCTAAGGTGCCGCCGCGCGGCGGGCTCCTGGCATTTTTGGAGCAGGCGAAGGCGGCGGGTATTGCCATGTGCGTGGCTACGTCCACTCCGGCCGAGCTGGTGCAGTCTGCGCTCGCTGGTGCCGGGCTCGACGCTTACATGGAGTTTGTTACCACGACGGGCGAGGCAGGTCGTTCCAAGCAGTTCCCCGACGTTTACGAGCTGGCGTTGCGTCGCCTGGAAGAGCGCCACGGGCACAAGTTCGAACGCGCCTGGGTGTTCGAGGACGCTGTCTTTGGCCTAAAGAGCTCTGGCACCGCCGGCTTTAAGCGCGTAGGTATTTATGACCCGCACGGCCGCATGAAGCGTGACGACGTGCGCGCCAACTGCGATATCTTTATCGACAGCTACGAGGAGCTTGACTTGGCCCGCGTGCTTTCGTTTGAGGGATAGGCGAGGGCTGTGGCTTGCAAGATATTAGTGGTCTGCGGCTCGCCCGTGGTGGCGAGCGCGGATCTGTTGCGTAGGCTAGCAGGGGAGTGCGACTACGTTGTCGCCGTGGACCGCGGACTCGACGCGCTGCTGGGCGCCGGCCTGGGCTGCGACGTATATGTGGGAGATGCCGACACGGTGAGTGACGCCGGCCGCGCGCTGGTCGATGCCGCTGAAGCCTTTGAGACAGAGCGCCACGACCCGTACAAGGACTATACCGATCTTGCGTTGGCGCTCGATTCCGTCCGCCGTCGCTGGCCGGGTGCCGAAGTGGTTGCAACCTGCGCCACCGG
>UQJA01000145.1 GCA_900541285.1 uncultured Collinsella sp. | reverse complement strand
CCCCGGGCCAGCTCAGTGGGGGAGAGGCGGTACGCCGCACGCTCCGCCTTGGTTTTCGGTGTGCCCTCCGCGCCCAGCAGCGTCAGAATGCGCGCTGTGTCGTGGGTGCCCAGGAAGTTCATGGCGTTGTGGAAGGCGAAGGGGGGATAATGCTCCCGCAAAACCTCCAAAGCCGAACGGAAGGCGGCGGCGTCGCCGCCCAACAGATAATCCAGGGCGGCTGTCCGGAAGGGGTAGTTCATCAGACCGTGCGTCTCCCGGCCCAGCAGATAGCGGCGGCGGCGGGAGTAGGCGATCTTGTTGCTGCCGTCCTCCCACACCTCGCCCAGCAGGTAGGCATCGGCTTTTTCCTGCTCTATGGCGGTGCGGATGGCGGCGATGAAATCGTCTGGCAGCTCGTCGGCCACGTCCAGACGCCAGCCGTCGGCTCCCAGCCGCAGCCCAAATCGGCGTTGTGGAAGTCGGCCGCGGCGCTTGAAGCCGTTCCCGCAGGGGAGCCGCCGCTTGCATCGTCGCCCGAATTCTCCTTCATGGTGGATGAGTCGAAGTGGAGCGTGTAGTCGATGGTGTGCGGCGTCGACATGGCGACGGTCTCGGCCGACACGGCGATGTCCTCGTCGAGCGTGACGGGTATCTCGAACGTAGAGTTGCCGCCGTCGTTTACGGGCGCGTAGTCCACGCCGTCGACGGTCATCTTGTCGTAGTTTGAACTCGACCAGGTGATGGTCGCGGTGTAGGTGTCGCCATCCTTCACAATTGTGGTGGGTGAGCTGATGCTTGCGCGCCCTGACCCGCCGGAAAGCGAGACGCTCACAGTGTATTCCTGAGAGCCCGCCGTGGCACCGGTCGCGTTCGGGCTCGCACTGCACCCCGCGAAGTGAAGCGCGAGCAGGGCGACGAGAACGCAGGCGATCGCGCGCGCCGCGATGCTGCGGCGCTTCCTGTTTTCCCCCTTGGGAAGAATCGACCGCATGGCGTTACTTCAGTGCGTCGGCGCGCAGATCGACGCCGGCGGATTCGAATACGAGCGTGCGGTCGTACCACCGCTCCCTTCTAATGCTCCACGCGGCGCAGGCGGTGTCCTCGTCGAGCGCATCAACGGGCACGTCGTAGGTGTACTTGCCTTCCGCGTTTTCCACATAGGGGATGAAGTCGGCCTCGCTCGCGGCGGCAGCCTCGTCGCCCGTGCCCATGAAGAGCTTGCCGTAGCCCGTGCCGGAAAGTGTCATCACGCAGTGCATGGAGCCGTTTTCCACGATGAGCTGGGCGTCCACAATCCTGAACATGTTCGAGCTGGAATCTACGGTGATCTGATAGGTGCCGTCGGCCACCTTGTCGGCGGTGATGGGGGCAGCGCTTGCGCCCTCGGGCGCATCGGCCGCCTGTTCGGTCTTTTCCTGGGTATCGGCATCGCTTGCCTTTGCGCTGTCGATTGAATTTCCGCCGCAGCCGGCGAGCGAGAACGCGAAAAGCGCCGCCGACAGGGCGAAGGCGAGGGTTTTCTTCAACATGGAGGGGTTCCTTTCAATCGCTTCGACCGCCCGCGCCGTGCGGTGGGCGGGCGGGATGCGAATGCAACGGGCATGCGCCGTCGGTCGGGGAAGGCACATGCCCGTTGCACGGGGACGCGACCGGCGCCCCCGTGCGCGGCGAGTTTACAGCTTGGCGATGGCGTCGTCCACGTGCGAGACGTAGATGTCGTCGACCGCGACGTTCTGTCCCAGACCCTGGAGCAGGCACGTCACTTCGAAGCCGGCGGCCACGAACTTCGCAGCCCAGCTGTCGGGGTCGGTCTCGTCTGCCATGTCGTTGTTCGCGTGGTCGCCCGCGACCACCATGAACGGCGCGAGCACGGCCTTCTTGTACCCTGCGGCGCTCGCGGCGGCGATAACATCCTCGCAGGTCGGTTCAGCCTCGACGGTGCCGACGAAGAACTGCGTCAAGCCCTCGTTCTTGAACACTTCCTGCATCTTGGCATAGTCGGCGTTGGAATCGGCTTCGGTGCCGTGGCCCATGAGGCACAGCGCCGTCTTGCCGTCGTCGAAGGACGCCATGTTCTCCTTAATGGCTGCGGCCACCTTCTTGTAGTCGTCGTCGGAGGTGAGCAGCGGGTCGCCGAGCGAGATTTTGTCGAACTTGTCGGCGTACTTGTCGAGCTCGTCTTTCACGTCGGTATATTCCAGGCCACCCATGAGATGCGTCGGCTGCACGACGATTTCCTTCACGCCGTCTTCCACGCAGCGGTCGAGCGCCTCGGTCATGTTGTCGATCGTGATGCCGTCGCGCTTCTTCAGCTTGTCGATGATGATCTGCGCGGTGAAGGCGCGGCGGATGTCGTAGTCCTGCCAGTACTTCTCGCGGATAGCGTCTTCGATGGCGCCGATGGTGATGTGGCGCGAGTCGTTGTAGCTCGTGCCGAAGCTCGTGACGAGGATGACCGGCTTCACGGCCTTCTCCTTTTCACTCGATTTCTCGGAACTCGCGGAGGTGTTGGAGCAGCCCGCGAGCGCGACTCCGGCGAGCGCGACGGCTCCGGTTGCTGCGGCGCCCATGAAGCCGCGGCGTGACATCTGGTCGGACATGGTTTTTCCTTTCCTCGGTTTGCCGGTCCCCCGGCGACAGTTGCTTGTCGGCACAAGCGAAAGAAAAGCGCACCCCTCGGGGTTCACAAGGAGCTAACGCCACGGCGATGCCGTGAGGAAAAGGCGAAGCAGTCTGGCTTGGGGCGCGAGGCGGTTCGCCCGCGCGTCCTATACAGTAATGTCCCTTGCCCAGGATTCCCACCTGGTTCCCTCCGCAAGCCAGCGCGGGCTGTGCGGGCGCCGCGCCGGTCATTTCCTTTTATCCGATTGTCATATGCTCGTTGCCGAAACTTTTACTATGATAGTGGGCACTTGTGAACGTGTCAAAGCCAGGGCGGGCGGCATTGCGCCTCCTGCCTGCGTATTTGCGCCGATTGCCGCCGCAGGCGCCGTGTTTTGCCCGCTGCGCGAATGGCGGCGTAAACGGTTGCGATGAGAAACGGGAAGGGAAGGCTCGGATGATTCATATCGTTGGTGCAGGCTCGGGCGCCGCCGACCTTATCACGCTGCGCGGGGCGCGCCTTCTGCGTGCGGCCGACGTGGTCGTTTGGGCGGGAAGCCTTGTGAACCCCGAGCTGCTCGCCGAGTGTAAGGAATCCTGCGTCGTCTACGACAGCGCGCACATGACCTTGGAGGAAGTGCTCGACGTGATGTGCGCGGCGGATGCACGGGGCGAGGAAGTGGTGCGCCTGCACACGGGCGACCCCTGCCTGTACGGCGCCATCCAGGAGCAGATGGACGCGCTCGACGCGCGCGGCGTGGACTACGAGGTGGTGCCCGGCGTGTCGAGCTTTTGCGGTGCCGCAGCGGCGCTTCGCCAGGAATACACGCTGCCGGGAATCAGCCAGTCGGTCGTGATCACGCGGCTTTCCGGGCGCACCCCTATGCCCGCGGGCGAGGGCATGCGCACCATGGCGGAAAGCGGCTCGACTATGGTCATCTTCCTGAGCTCGGGTATGCTCGCCGAGCTTTCCGCCGAGCTTTTGGCCGCGGGCCGCAGCTCCGACGAGCCGGCGGCGCTCGTGTACAAGGCGACCTGGCCTGAGGAGCGCGTGGTGCGCTGCACAGTGGGCACGCTCGCCGATGCGGGCGCGCGAGAGGGCATCGACCGCACGGCGCTCGTGGTGGGGGGCCGCCTGCCCGGAGCTCGCGGCGGGCTTGCGCACGATGGCGCGCAAGCGGAGTCGTACGAGCGCAGCAAGCTTTACGACCCTTCGTTTGCCACGGGGTATCGGAAGGCGAGCAGCTAACGTGGCCTTCGAGCACTACATATATACCGGGACGACCCGCCTGCGCTGCGGCTACACCACGGGGAGCTGCGCCGCACTCGCGTCGAAGGCGGCCTGTGAGATGCTCTTGTCACGAAAGCCCGTCGGCCGCGTGTCGATCGTTACCCCCGGCGGGCTGCCTGTCGAGGCGAACGTGGTCGACGCATACATCGGCGAGGGGTGCGCCCAGTGCGCCGTGCGAAAGGACGCAGGCGACGATGCCGATGTGACCGACGGCGTGCTCGTGTACGCGCGCGTGGAACATGCGGGGTCGGGCACGGGCGCTGCGGGCAGCAAGGGCGTGCCCACGCGCGAATCGGAAGTTGCCGTCGATGGCGGCGTGGGCGTGGGGCGCGTGACGTTGCCCGGGCTCGAGCAGCCGGTGGGGGCGGCCGC
>UQJA01000144.1 GCA_900541285.1 uncultured Collinsella sp. | reverse complement strand
GCTCGCCTTCGGGGACATGAGGGGCGGGCGAAAAAAGCCGCTGGCCGTCGACCTGGGCGACCGCGTGCGCGCCCTGGGCTGTGCGCTCACCATGCAGGGCTCGGGCATTTCCAACGTGGACATCGCCGGCATCGACATGCGCCTGGAAGAGGACGGCTTCATTACCATCGGCACCGGCGCCACCGATAACGGCATGGGCGTCGACACGATTCTGGCGCAGATTGCCGCCGAGGAGCTGGGTGTGGAGAGCTCGCTTATCGTGGTGCGCGGCGTGGACACCGACGTGTCGCCGTTCGACGCCGGCTCGTACGCGAGCTCGGGTACGTACGTGACGGGCCTTGCAGCCAAGAATGCCGCGACCGAGCTGCGCGAGAAGATCTGCGCCAAGGCCGCCCAGATGTGGGACGTGGACGCCGCCGATGTGGTCTTTGATGGTCAGTACGTGCGCCTGTCCGACGAGCGTGCCGCGCGCGAGCAGAACCGCTACCTCACGCTGCGCGACTTTGCCAACCTGTGCGTCAAGAACATCGCGGGCGGGGACGCGCTGACCTCGCATGCCTCTGCCTGCCTGCCCGTTTCGCCTCCGCCGTTTATGGCCGGCATTGCCGAGGTCGAGGTCGACAAGGCCACCGGCAAGGTGACCGTGGTGGATTACGCCGCGGCCGTCGACTGCGGCACCGTGATCAACGAGGCGCTCGCGCGCGTCCAGGCCGAGGGCGGCATTGCCCAGGGTATCGGCCACGCGCTCTACGAGATTGTCGAGCACGATGATCGCGGCCGCCTGCGCACCGGTAACTTTATGAGTTACAAGCTGCCCACGCGCCTGGATATCGGCAGCATTCGCGTGGCCTTTGAGCCGAGCTACGAGCCGACGGGCCCGTTTGGCGCCAAGTCGATCGGCGAGGTCGTCATCAACACGCCGCTCGCCGCCGTTGCCTCGGCCGTGGCGCACGCCACCGGACATCAGGTTCGCTCGCTGCCCATCACGCCCGAGAAGGCGCTGCTGGGGGAGTAGCGGGTCGGCGAACAAGTCGTAATTGTCGGGGCGGGGAAACTCGCCCCGCCTTTTGCACTCGTGGTGAGGTCGTGAGCCTGTAAAAGGTGTGCGTGCGCTTACCGTTCGTATCTGCTATCATTCCTAGTCTGTGCGCTCATGCGGGCGTGGCGGAATTGGTAGACGCGCCAGATTTAGGTTCTGGTGGGATTCCCGTGAAGGTTCGAGTCCTTTCGCCCGCACCAACGCACCTGCGTCGGCTCCCGCCGTCGCGACTCTTTGTTGCATAAAGGTACCAGCACCTCAGATAAGCTGGGCAGTATGAGGAGGAACGTGTTGAACATCACCGCTTCTGACGTCAAGGACGCCAAGCTCACCGCTACGGTCACCATCCCGGCCGCCGACGTCGACGCCGCGATCAAGAAGGCCTACAAGGACACCGCCAAGAAGTACCGCTTCCCGGGCTTCCGCGCCGGCAAGGCTCCCCGTCCGGTCATCGACTCCGCACTTGGCGCCGAGGCTACCCTCGCTCAGGCCACCAACGACCTGATCGCCGCCAACGAGCCCGCCGTCCTCAACGAGCTGGACATCGTCCCCACCAAGAACGGTGACTACAAGGAGCTCGACCTCGCCAAGGATCACGAGGACTACACCTACACCGTCGAGTTCTCCCTGCGTCCCGCCGCTGAGCTCTCCTCCTTCGACGCTGTCGAGATCGAGATGCCTCCCGCGGAGGTCACCGAGTCCGAGATCAACAACCAGGTTGAGATGCTCCTCAACTACCGCGCTACCTTCGAGGACGTCGAGGGTCGCGCCGTCGAGGCTGAGGACTACGTGACCGTCGACCTCAAGGCCGTCGAGAATGCCGACAACTTTGCCGCCGAGGGCCGCATGCTCATCGCCGGTAGCGACAGCAACCCCAAGGAGTTTAACGAGGCCCTGATCGGCGCTAACGTTGACGACGTCAAGACCGTCACCTGGACCGACGAGGTCGAGGAGGGCGAGGAGGCCGAGACCCACACCGTCGAGGTCACCGTCAAGGGCATCAAGGTCCGTAACACCCCCGAGCTCACCGACGAGCTCGTCAAGTCCGACTTTGGCTTCGACAGCATCGACGCCATGCACGACGCCATCAAGATCGAGATCGAGCAGGACAAGGCTTCCCGCCTCCCGGCCGAGAAGGAGAACCGTTGCGTCTCCGCTCTCGCCGAGCGCCTGCAGCTCGACGAGATGGATGCCGACTACGAGCAGTCCGTCTTTGAGGAGCTTGGCCAGAACTTCCTGTCCAACCTCGCTGCCCGCGGCATGACGCTGGACACCTGGCTGCCCGCTTCCGGTCTGACCATGGAGCAGTTCATCGGCGACCTGCACAAGCAGGCCAACGACGTTGCCCGTGAGTCCCTGGCTCTGGACGCCCTCGCCCGCGAGCTCAAGATCGAGGTCACCGAGGACGACATCAACGCCGAGTTCGAGAAGGCCGGCGTCAAGGACGTCGAGGCTTCCAAGGCCGAGTTCATCGCCGATGGCCGCATGCCTGCCGTCCGCGAGTCCATCCGTCGCTCCAAGGCCGTTGATCACCTGGTCGAGAACGCCAAGGTGACCGAGGTCGACGAGACCGCCAAGGACGCCGAGTAATTCTCGCCACCTTGCCCGCGAGCGCATGCGTGCGCCCGTGATGGGGTAAAGTTATACACCGGTTATCCGGTTGCTTCGTACGGTGCCAGCCAATGCATAGCATGCGGGCACCGTACGTTTATCTAGAACCAATTTGGTCCGCAAGAGAGAAATGGAGATGCGTATGATCGCTAAGTTCGATTCCGCCCTCGTGCCATACGTTATCGAGCAGACGCCGCGCGGTGAGCGCAGCTACGATATCTATTCGCGCCTGCTCAACGACCGCATCATCTTCTTGGGCGAGGAGATCAACTCCGTCAGCGCCAACCTGGTCGTTGCCCAGCTGCTGCATCTTGAGAGCCAGGATGCCGAGAAGGATATCTCGCTCTACATCAATTCGCCCGGTGGCGAGGTCTACTCCGGCCTGGCGATTCTGGACACCATGAACTTTATCAAGCCGCAGGTCTCCACCATCTGCGTCGGTATGGCCGCGTCCATGGCCGCCGTGCTGCTTTCGGCCGGCGCTAAGGGCAAGCGCTTCTGCCTGCCGCACTCCAAGGTTATGATTCACCAGCCCAGCGGCGGTGCCCAGGGTCAGCAGACCGAGATCGAGATCGTGGCCGAGGAGATCAAGAAGACCCGTCGCGAGCTCAACCAGATTCTGTCCGACGCCTCTGGCCAGCCCATCGAGAAGGTCCAGGCCGATACCGAGCGCGACAACTACCTGACCGCTTCCGAGGCCCTCGACTACGGTCTGATCGACCGTATCGTCACCTCGCGCGATCTCGCCGCGAAGGACGCCTAGGATGGCAGGAAACATGCAGGACAACTTTGACGAGAACGGCAACCCCATCCGCTGCTCCTTTTGCGGAAAAGAGCAGGGCCAGGTTCGTCGCCTCGTAAAGGGCCCGACCAACATCTTTATCTGTGACGAGTGCGTCGCCGCCTGTTCCGAGATTCTGGAGGAGTCGCTGGCTTCGGACTTTATGGACGCTGCCCGCAACGGCAAGCTGCCGGGCTTCCTCAACGACCACGGTCAGGCTGCATCCCAGCCCGCCGTGGATCCCGAGACCGAGGGTTTTGAGCTTGAGGACGAGCGTCAGGTCATCACGCACGTGCCGACGCCGCACGAGATCTATGACGAGCTTTCGGCCTATGTTATGGGTCAGGAGGACGCCAAGCGTGCCATGTCGGTGGCCGTGTACAACCACTATCGCCGCGTGATTGAGGGCGGCGCTGCGGTGTCTGCCTTTGACGACGGCCTGGACTCGCAGCTCGACGATGATATGGATGAGGTGGAGCTCGCCAAGTCCAACATTTTGCTGCTCGGTCCCACCGGTACCGGTAAGACCCTGCTCGCCCAGACGCTCGCCCGCATCCTCGAGGTGCCGTTTGCCATCGCCGACGCCACTGCGCTCACCGAGGCCGGTTACGTTGGCGAGGACGTGGAGAACATCCTGCTCAAGCTTATCAATGCTGCCGATGGCGACATTGAGCGCGCTCAGGTTGGCATTATCTACGTGGACGAGATCGACAAGATCGCCCGCAAGGCCGAGAACCTCTCCATCACCCGCGACGTTTCGGGCGAGGGCGTTCAGCAGGCGCTGCTTAAGATTCTTGAGGGCACGGTGGCCAGCGTTCCGCCCACCGGCGGCCGCAAGCATCCCCAGCAGGAAATGATTCAGATTGACACGACAAACATCCTCTTTATCTGCGGCGGCGCGTTCGACG
>UQJA01000143.1 GCA_900541285.1 uncultured Collinsella sp. | reverse complement strand
GCCTCCGGCCCCGTCGATCTGGCCGCCCCCCACGCCCGTGAAATGCTCACCGATCAGCTCCAGCAGTTACAAAACAGGTTGGACACCGGCAAGGCCATGAACGCCTACTACCGCAAGCACAAGACCTTGAAGGGCTTCCCTGGTATGAGCGATGAAACCGCCGCCCAAAATGACGCCGCCATCCAAAGCGCCTATTCCTGGGCGCAAAAGCCCATGCCCGACTATGAGCTTTCCAGCCTGCGGGGCAAGATCAAGCGGGTGGAGGCCCGCCTTGCCGAGCTGGACGCCCGTACCGCCCAGCAGGCACAGCCCCTCGCGCCCGCCAAAGTCGACGCCAACGACTAGGCGCACGTAGCCAATCGCAACCGCCATCGAGGCAAAGGAAACCAGCCACGAGCCGACAAAGATGCCGGCTAGCGACGCCGTCTTGGAAAGGCCACCCACGCAGCGGCGCGCGCCAAGGCCCGACAGATTGGGCTGCAGGTCGACGACGCTCAAAGCGGCAAACTCGGCAGACATCATCGCGACCAGGCCAAAGAGCGCGTAGTAGTAAATGGTCGTGCCGTCGGGCGTGGTGCGCGTCAGGCTTACGCGGCGGGTGCCGCCCTCGAGCGACAGGGCGCGCGCAACCGCCTCTTGGTCGGCGAGCGCCGCCGGGTTGTCCTGGGCAATCTGGGACATGAGCTCGGCATTTTGTGTATACGAGCTTGCCACCGTCTCCAGGATGCTGCGATCGGTGAGCACCGATGATGCGCGCGAGCTGTCGTAGCTCGATAGCAGTGTGAGCTTGGGTACGCCTGCGTCGTCGACCGTATAGATGCCCGCAACCTCGCCGGCCTTAAGCGCACGGTTCGCATCGGCTGCGTCGTCGAGCTCGTGGATCTCGAGCAGCTGATCGTCGCCTTCCTTGGCAAGCGACGTCGCCACGCCCTTAAAGGTCGAGGCGTCCCAGACCTCATCCGCTACGACGGCCACCGGCACGGGGTCGACCGTGCCGTCGGAGCTGAGGTTCGCAAACATAAACATGAACATCGTGGAAAGCGCGATGGGAAAGAGAGCGCCCCAGACCCACGTGCTCGGCCGGCGCAGCAGTGTCTTGACCGTAGTGATGATGGTGTTGAACATGACCGCCCCCTAGTCGCGCAGCTCGCGGCCGGTGATCTCGAGGAACACGTCGTTGAGGGTCGGCGGCTCGCTCCACACGCGGCCGAGTGCCACGTCGGCAGCGCGCAGCGTGTCGAGGATGTCGACCAGATTGTGCGGGCTCGCTTCGCAGGTGCAGACGAGCTCGCCGCCGGAAAGCTCAACGCTGAGCACGTGCTCGAGGGCACGCAGCCGCTCGACCGTGGCGGGCTCGACGGCGCCGACCTCGACCGTCACGCGCTCGCCCATCTGAATCATGCGTTTGAGCTCGTCATTGGTGCCCTGCGCCAGCACGCGGCCGCCGTCCATGATCATGATGCGGCTGCAGATCTGCTCGACTTCCTCCATGTAATGGCTGGTGTACACCACCGTGGCGCCCTCGTCGCGCAGGCGGCAGATGCCCTCCAGGATGGCGTTGCGGCTCTGCGGGTCGACCGCCACCGTGGGCTCGTCAAAAAAGATGAGCTCGGGCTTGTGCGCAATGCCGCAGGCAATGTTGAGCCGGCGCGCCAGGCCGCCCGAGAGCTTACCGGGGCGGAACTTGGTAAAGTCGCCCAGCCCGACAAAGTCAATCGCCTCGTCCACCAGCGCGCGGCGGCACTTGCGGTCGTTGACGTAAAGGCTGCAGAAATAGTCGATGTTCTCGCGCACCGTAAGCTCATCGAATACCGCCACCTGCTGCGGCACCACGCCGATGCGGCGCTTGAGGTCGTAGCGGGTGGGCGTCATGGGCTCGCCGAACAGCTCGATGATGCCTTTGTCGTAGGCGAGCAGCTGCAGAATGCAGTTGATGGACGTGGTCTTGCCCGAGCCGTTGGGGCCCAGCAGGCCAAAGATCTCGCCGGGGGCGATGCTCAGGCTAAAGTGGTCGAGCGCGATAAGGTCGTCGTAGCGCTTGACGAGGTTTTCGACGTGAACGATGTCTGTCATGAGGCGGCCCTTCTGTTGGTCGTGGCCCGGTACAATTGCATCATCGCAGGAGCGGGCGGCGCCCACCAGTGAGCTTTGTCACGAGTGCGGGGCTTGGTCGCGCGGCCTGCCGACGTCCCCGCTTTGCCGCGCGGGAGGAATGTCACGGTTGCACAGGCGGCCCCTCCACCACGCGCGGCTTCGCGTACAATACCCGTATGAACAGGCTTTTCGACAAATCGATCGTGCTGGCGTGCTGTATTGCGGCCGCCATGGGTCTTGCTGTGGACGCTCACCTGGTCGCGGCGTTTTGCCTTGGCGTTATTGCCACCTCACTGGCCGAGGTCGCACAGGGGGAACGAACCCGGCGCGCAAGCGAGACCGCAAGTTACGCTTACATCATCGCGGCTGTCTTCGTGCCGCCGTTTGTGCCGTTTGCGCCTCTCGCCCTCTATGACATCGCGCGACGCGTGCGCCGTGAACGTATCTGGCCCGCGCTGGCGATTGGCGCCGTGTTTGCCTGCGCGCTTGTCGCGGACCTTCGCGGCGACGCGCTCACCACCCGAACGCTCCTGCTGACCGCCATCCTTTCGGTTGCCGCCACCTTGCTATCGCTACGTACCGCCCAGCTGGAGCGCGAGCAACAGCGCATGCGCCGTACCCGCGACGAGCTGCAAGAACGAGCCCTCGCGCTCGAAGCGCGCAACCGCGACCTTGCCGACCGCCAGGACTACGAAGTCGAGCTCGCGACGCTCGCCGAACGCGCCCGCATCGCGCGCGAGATCCACGATAACGTCGGGCACCAGCTCACGCGTGCCTCACTGCAGGCCGAAGCCCTACGCGTGGTCCACGCCGACGAGCCCAGGGTTGCCGCCGATTTCGCCGACGTCAAACGCACGGTTGACGAGGCGCTCCAGCTTGTGCGCACCAGCGTCCACGCGCTCAACGACAACGCTGTCGACCTTTCCGTGCAGCTCGAACGCATTGTTGAAGGCGCGCGCTCGGACGGCGGCCCGCAGATTGAGCTTGAAGTTATGACCGAGCATGCGCCCGCAAATGTCGCCAACTGCTTTGCAGCGGTCCTGCGCGAGGCGCTCTCTAACACCATGCGCCACGCTTGCGCCCAGACCGTCACCGTACGGTGCATGGAGCATCCGTCGTTTTACCAGCTCATCGTTACCGACGATGGCGTGGGCGCGGTCCAAGCAAGCGGCCGCGGTGCCGCGGAGGGCATGGGGCTCGCCTCCATGCGCGAGCGTGTCGAGGCGCTCGGCGGCACTTTCACTGCCGGCTCGCGAGTCGGCGCCTCCGGATGGCGCGTATTTGCCACCATTCCCAAGCAGCAAGGAGATGAGGGCCGATGAGGCTCATAGTCGTCGACGACGACCGTCTGGTGGTCGATTCACTCAAGATTATCCTGGGCGCTCAGCCGCAGATAGAGGTGGTGGGCACCGGTGCCGACGGCGACGACGCGGTGGCGCTCTACACCGAGCACGCACCCGATATCGCGCTGCTCGACATTCAGATGCCAGGGCGCGACGGCCTTTCGGCGGCGCGCGAAATCCTTGAGCACTACCCCGCGGCACGCGTGGTGTTTCTGACGACATTCTCGGATGACGAGTACATTGTGTCGGCGCTCAAGCTAGGCGCCCGCGGTTACCTGATCAAGACCGATGTCGCCGCCATTCCTCCAGCGTTGGCGCAGGTCATGGACGGCAAACGCGTACTCGAGGGCAAGGCGATCGAAGATATCAACTTTGATGGGGCGGACGTCGAGGCCGACACGCCTCGCCGGCCCGCCGCCTTTGCCAGCCTGACCGACCGCGAGTTCGAAGTCGCAGAGCTCATCGCCCGCGGCCTCGACAACAAGGAGATTGCTGCCACCGCCTATATGGGCGAAGGCACGGTACGCAACCACATCAGCTCGATCCTTGCCAAAATGGGCCTGCGCAACCGCACCCAAATCGCCATCGCCTATCTGCGAGGGTAATTACCCAACGGCCGACCGCCCCGGCATAGCAAAATGGCTGCTACCGATTTAATGCCATTTCAAAACTATGCCGGTTTACGGGGCCAGACTCAGGACCCCCATCCATACCCGCGTTTTCTGCAAAATGACGGCTCGTCTACCTGCGGTTTTATTTTCACGAATATCGGCATGGTTGGGGATTCGGAATCCGGCCCCGTAAACCGGCATAGTTTTTTCGGACGGCCCTGTACGAGCGCCTCCGCAAGCCTCGTGGGACCAAAATAATCCGTTTTCTTCCGCCCGCGGAGATCGACTGACGGCGCC
>UQJA01000142.1 GCA_900541285.1 uncultured Collinsella sp. | reverse complement strand
GGCTCGCGCTCCCCCACCGGCTCGCCACCCTCGGTGGCCAAGCCGGTGTTCGACGCACTGGGCGCCGATGTGCGCGTGATCAATGCCGCGCCCGACGGCTTTAACATCAATGTCGACTGCGGCTCCACGCATATGGAGCGCCTACAGCGCCACGTGGTGGAGCAGGGCCTGGATGTGGGCTTTGCCTACGACGGCGATGCCGACCGCTGCTTGGCTGTGGACGAGCGCGGTCGCGTGGTAGACGGCGACCAGATCCTGTACGTGTGCGGCGTGTATCTGAACAAGCACGGTCGCCTTTCGGGCGGTACCGTGGTGCCGACGATCGCCAGCAACTTTGGCCTGATCAAGTCGTTGGAGCTTGCCGGTCTGAGCGCCGTGACCAGCGGCGTGGGCGACCGTCATGTGTATGCCAAGATGCGCGAGGGCGGCTACAGCCTGGGTGGCGAGCAGACGGGCCATACGATCTTTGGCGATATCGAGCGTACAGGCGACGGCATTATGACCTCGCTGCGCGTGATGGAAGTGATTCGTGCCGAGCGCGAGACACTCTCGCAGCTCACGGCTCCGTGCAGGCTGCTGCCGCAGGCGCAGGTGGCCGTGCGCGTGGCGGACAAGGACGCCGCGCTCGAGAATATGGGCGTGCAGAACGCCATCGCCGAGGCCGAGGCTGCGCTGGCAGGCGAGGGTCGCGTGCTCGTACGCAAGAGCGGAACCGAGTCTGTGATTCGCGTTTTGGCCGAAGCCCCCGACCAAGCATCCGCCGATGCCGCCATGAAGCGCATCGCCGCCGCGCTGGAAGCTCTGTAAGGTAGTCATTGGGGACGTTCTTAAACGACTAGGTGGAAAGGGGACGCTGCGGATTGGTTCCGCGGCGTCCCCTTTGCGTTGGCGTGTCGGTTATGCCTTACAGCTCGTAGAGCGTGGTGAACTTGTCCTGCAGGTAGCTGCAGTAGTAGCGGGCATCGAACGCCATGCCGCACGCGCCCTTGATGAGCTCCGGCGCGTCCTTGGCGCGGCCCCACTGCCAAATGTGCTCGCCGAGCCAGGCGCGGACAGGCGCCAAATCGCCGCTCGCACAGGCGCTGGCAAGGTCGACGCCGTCGCGGCACATGGCCGGCACGAACATGGCGTCGTAGGCGCTGCCCAGCGCATAGGTGGGGAAGTAGCCAAACGAGCCGCCGCTCCAGTGCGTATCCTGCAGGCAGCCACGCGTGTCGTCGGGAACCGGAATGCCAAGGTACTCGCCCATAAAGCGATTCCAAAGCGCGGGGATGTCCTTGGCTGTGGCCTCGCCGGCAAACAGCATGCGCTCAATCTCGTAGCGCACCATAATATGCAGCGGGTAGGTGAGCTCGTCGGCCTCGGTACGGATCAGCGACGGCTGAGCGATGTTCACGGCGTGGTAGAGCGTGTCCTCGTCCACGTTGCCGTAGACCTCGGGCGCGTGACGGCGCAGTATCTCGAGCAGCGGGCCCATAAAAGCACGGCTGCGGCCAACGGTGTTCTCAAAGAAGCGGCTCTGGCTCTCGTGAATGCCCATGGAGGTGCCGCCCTCCAGACACGTGCGCGCGTAAGCGGGGTTCACGCCCAGCTCGTACATGGCGTGACCGGCCTCGTGGATGATGCTGTAGACGTTGGAGATGCAGTCGTCCTCGTAGATGTGCGTGGCGACGCGCGCATCGCCCACCGAGAAACCCTCGCTAAACGGATGTTCGGTAAAGGCGAGCGTGGTGTCGTCCAGGTCCAGGCCGACGAGCTTCATAAGGTCAAAGCTCATGGCGCGCTGGGCAGCCTCGGGCACATGGGCGTGCAAAAAGTCGGCAGCGGGCTGCTGGCCGCGCTCACCGATGGCGTGCACGAGCGGCACGACCGTGGCCTTGACCTCGTCGCAAAACGCGTCGAAGCTCTTGGTGGAAAGGCCGCGCTCGTACTGGTCGAGCCACACGTCGTATGGGTCGCGCTTGGGGTCCATGAGCTCGGCCTGATGCTTAAGCTGGGCGACGATTCTATCCACATAGGGCTCAAAGCTCGCCCAGTCATTGGCCGTCTTGGCCTTGTGCCACACGGCGTCGGCCTCGCAGGTGAGCCTGGTCCAGGCCTCGGCCTCCTCGGTGGGGATGGCGCTTGCCTCGCGCTGGTCGCGGCCGAGCACGCGAATCTCGTCGAGCAGCTGCGGGTCGTCGATCTTTTCGCCCGCGACCGCCTCACGCGCTAGAGAGCGCACGAGCTCAACGGACTTTTTGCTGGTCAGGAGCTTGTGATGTTCGCCGGCAAGGGTGCCCATAGCATCCGCGCGGGCCGCGGCACCGTTGGCGGGGGCAATCGTCGCGCCATCGAACTCGGCAATCTTGAGCAGGTACTCGCGGGTCCACAGTTTGCCTTCGAGCTTGCGGAGCTTCTTGATGCCCTTGCCCGCCTTGGCGTTCTTAGAGGCCTTGGCCACGGCAGCCTTGGCCTTCTTATCGAGTTTCTTTCCCATACCTATATCCTTGATCTCGCAGACCGGACGCCACGGATGGGCGTGCGGCCAGTTTGCACAGCTACCTGCCTTGTACCCAGTGCGAACAAAACGGAACGCGGCGATATGCTCGCAGAATGTGTTATCCTATAGCCCAATGCGTTGACGGAGAGGGTTTTGCCCGCCGCGTCGCCGGCAAGAGAGGGAAGGTCATGGGCTGCAAGCCTTCCTGCGGTGGCAAGGGCCAAGCGTTCACTCCCGAGCAGCGACCTCAACGGGCGCGCGGCCAGCGGCGGCGAAGCCCCAGTAGGGAAGCCGTGAGCCTCGCGATAAGGGGCGCAGAGTGGGCACGGCGGGCCAGACATCCGCCGGGTCAAACAAGGTGGTACCGCGGAATTCAACCGTCCTTGGGCAATGCACATGCCCGAGGGCGGTTTTTTGTTACCGAACCGGGCCGCGTTTTCGCAGCGCCAAGCGGCATCGGTCGCCCCGGCAAGCGAATGCGCGAGAGACGAAAGGGAAGACATGAGTCTGATTGATGATCTGGTCAAACTCGAGGAAGAGGCCAAGGAGCTCGTCGCAGGCGCCGACGACGCCGCCAAGCTCGAGGCCGCGCGCGTTGAGCTACTCGGCCGCAAGGGCCGCATCACCGGCCTGATGCGCATGATGGGCAAACTCGCCCCCGAGGATCGTCCCGTGATGGGCAAGCGCGCCAACGAGATGCGCCAGCTGATCGAGGGCATGCTCGACGAGCGCACCACCGAGATGAAGGCTGCCGCCCTCAAGCGCGCGCTCGAGCACGATGCCGTCGACATCACGCTGCCGGGCATCCGTCCGCAGATCGGCCACCAACACCTGATCAAGCAGATCATCGAGGAGGCCGAGGACATCTTCTGCGGCATCGGCTACACCGTCGAGTCCGGCCCCATGGTCGACACCTCCTACTACAACTTCACCGCGCTCAACGCCCCCATGGATCACCCGAGCCGTTCGGCCCGCGATACCTTCTACGTGGTCGACAACAACCCCGGCAGCGTCGCGCACCCCGAGGCTCATGCCCACGGCGAGTCCGACGTGCTGCTGCGCACCCAGACCTCGGGCGTGCAAATCCACACCATGGAGTCGCAAAAGCCGCCCATCTACATGATCTGCCCGGGCACCGTCTATCGTCCCGACACGGCCGACGCCTGCCACCTGCCGCAGTTCAACCAGATCGAAGGCCTGGTCGTCGACGAGGGCATCACCTTTGGCGATCTTAAGGGCACGCTCGACTACTTTGTTAAGTGCATGTTTGGCGAGGACCGCAAGACGCGTTACCGCCCGCACTTCTTCCCCTTCACCGAGCCTTCCTGCGAGGTGGACGTAAGCTGCCACGTCTGCGGCGGCAAGGGCTGCAACTTCTGCAAGCACAGCGGCTGGATCGAGATCCTGGGCTGCGGCATGGTCGACCCCAACGTCCTGATCAACTGCGGCATCGACCCCGAGAAGTACACCGGCTTCGCCTTTGGTATTGGCGCCGAGCGCGTCGCGGCACTGCGCTACGACCTGCCCGACCTGCGCATGCTCATGACCGGCGACATGCGCTTCCTGAGGCAGTTCTAGGCGCCCCAACCATCCGATCTGATCGCGCGAGAAGGAGAAGAACATGCGCGTCTCATATGAATGGCTCAAGAGCATGGTCGACGTGCCGGCGGACCCCGCCGAGCTCGTGGCCGAGTTCACCCGCACCGGCACCGAGGTCGAGGCCGTCGAGAAGGTCGGCGCCAACCTCGAGCACGTGGTCACGGCGCAGGTCGTGAGCAAGAAGCCCCATCCCGACTCCGACCACATGTGGCTCTGCCAGGTCAGCGTCGGTGACAAGAACGTCGACGAGGACGGCAACCCTGTGCCCC
>UQJA01000141.1 GCA_900541285.1 uncultured Collinsella sp. | reverse complement strand
GGCCGACGGTCTGGGCCGTCAGCGAGATCTCGGGCACCAGCACGCAGGCCGAGCGGCCGACTGCAAGCACGCGCTCGATGGCGGAGAGGTAGACCTCGGTTTTGCCGGAGCCGGTGACGCCGTCGACAAGGACCACGTCTCCGTGGGCGTCAAGACGGGCGCGCTCGATCTGCGCGAGCGCCTGCTGTTGGCCGTTGGTGAGTGCGACCGGCGCCTTGCCGCTTGCCGAGGACAGCGTGGTCTGCTCGCTGCATCCACGCCACGCACGGCGCTCCTCTACCACCACGACGCCGCGCTTTTCGAGCGCCTTGATGGTCGCCGACATACTGTTATAAAGCAGGTTGAGGTCGCGCGTCGTGACCGGCCCGCACTGGAGCGCCTCGATGAGCTGACGCTGGCGGACAGCAGTCTTGGGCGGCGTATAGTCGTAACCCTCGGGCGTGAGCATGACCCAGCGGTTTTTGATAGGCTTGACGGCGGGGCGCTCAACCGTCCACGCGCCGTCGTCGCCCTTGACCACACGAGGGCTGCCGCCCGGGGGCAAAAACAGGCGCAGGCACTCGGAAAGCGTCGCGAAGTACTCGCGGCTCATCCAGTGTGCGATACGGGCGGCCTCTGCGGTAAAGAGCGGCTTGCTGAGGATAGCCTCGATAGGCTTGATACGCGCGGGATCGAGAGCGTCGTTACCTTGCAGGTCGTCCAGCTCGGGCGCGATGTCGACGATGTAGCCCGCGGCCGCACGGTTGCCAAAATGAACTAGGATGGTGGAGCCGATCTGAACATCGTTGGCGAGTGACTGCGGAATGCCGTAAGCAAACGGCTCGGACAGCGCACGCGTCGGGATGTCGAGAACCACGCTCGCATAGGCGGCGATGGGCTCAGGTGTAGGTTTAAGCTGCGTCGGGGCGGCGGCAGGAGCCGCGGACTTCGGAGTCTCCTCCGGTTCCGGCGAACCAAACAGCGAAAGTTGCTCGCCCATGGCCCCAGCACCTCCTATCCCATACGTCTACAGAAACAAGAGCCCCGCTCTGAGTGAACGGGGCTCGGATACATACGTTTGCGCAGCGATTACAGCGCCATCGTGCGGGCGCGGTCAATGCGCGCCAGGCAGTCGTCGCGGCCGACGAGCGCCATGGTCTCGCCCAGCGGAGGACTCACCATGTTGCCGCAGACGGCGACGCGCACGGCCTGGAACACCACGCGCTTCTTAAGGTCCATCTGCTCGGGAAGCGGCTCAAGCGCGGCGTCAATGTTGACAGCCGTCCACTCGTCCACGCCCTCGAGCGCGGCCTTGGCGGCATCCAGAATGGCACCCATGCCTTCCTTGGCCAGGCCCTTGTTGACGGACTTCTCGTCATACTCAAGCGTCTCGGCCGTAGCAAAGATGGGAGCGGCGACGGTCACGGCGTCGGCCGGCATCTTGGTGCGCGGCTTAACGATGGCAGCAAGCGCATCGATCCAATCCTCGCCGTACTCGACATTACCCTCGATAAGACCCGCCTCGTGCAGCTCGGGGACCATGATCTCATCGGCAAACTGAGCATCGGACATGCCATTGATGTACTCGGCATTAACCCAATCAAGCTTCTTGGGGTCGAAGGTCGCCGGGTTCTTGGAGATGCGGTCGAGCGAGAACTTGCTGGCCAGGACATCGCGCGGGATGATCGTGGTCTCGCCGTCGAGCGACCAGCCGAGCAGCGCCAGATAGTTGACGAAGGCGTCGGACAGGTAACCGGCGTCGCGGTACTCCTCCACCGAGGTGGCGCCGTGGCGCTTGGAGAGCTTTTTGCCGTCGGCACCCAAGATCATGGAGATGTGGGCGAACGTGGGCACGGGCGCGCCGAGGGCCTCGTAGACCATGACCTGACGCGGGGTGTTGGACAGGTGGTCGTCGCCGCGGATGACATGGGTGATCTTCATCATGGCGTCGTCGACGACAGTCGCGAAGTTGTACGTGGGCGTGCCATCGGAGCGGAAGATGACAAAGTCGTCGAGCTCCTTGGCATCGAAGGTCACCTCGCCGTGGACGGCATCGTGGATAACGACGTCGCCGCGGTCCTCGGGCACCTTGATGCGAAGGACGTAGGACTCGCCGGCCTCGATGCGACGGCGGGCCTTCTCGGGATCAAGATTGCGGCAACGGCGCTGATAGCCCTGGAAGGGGTCCTTGCGCTCCTGCGCGGCCTTGCGGTCGGCGTCGAGCTGCTCCTTGGTGCAGAAGCAGGGATAGGCCTTGCCCTCGTCCCAAAGCTTCTGGGCGGCCTGCTTGTACAGGTCCAGGCGCTCGGTCTGGGCGTAGGGGCCAAAATCGCCGCCCACCTCGGGACCCTCGTCCCAGTCCAGGCCCAGCCAACGCATGGCGCGCAGGATGATCTGCGTGTTCTCGTCGGTAGAGCGGGTGGGGTCGGTGTCGTCGATGCGCAGGATGAACGTGCCGCCGTTTGCACGGGCGAAAGCCCAGTTATAGATAGCGGTGCGGGCGCCGCCGATGTGCAGCTTGCCCGTCGGTGAGGGTGCAAAGCGGACGCGAACGTCTGATGCCATGGAAATCTCCTCGATTGCAGGATGGATGTCTAACCGCATCAGTATAAAGCATCAAAGCAACCTCCGCACAAAGGGCACCGACCTACTCATTGGGGACAGACTTAAATGACCAGTCTTTGGGCAACCTGTCGGCACTTAGGCAAGGCTGATCATTTAAGTCTGTCCCCAATGAGTAGGTGCGGAAAGGGTGTGAATGTTTGATTTACGCGCTATGATGTGCCCTTGCATAGAGAGCCCGGCGGAATGGTAACGGTCGCCGGGACACGTTTTTGAAAGGACAATCATGTCAGAAGAACTTCGTTCCATCCCGCCCCAACACGGGTCCTTTGTTTTTACGTCGGAGTCGGTGACCGAAGGTCATCCAGATAAGATCGCTGACCAGATCAGCGACGCCGTCCTCGACGCAATCCTCTCCAAAGAAATAGAGCTCCAGGAGCAGGGCTACATCGCCCCCAACGGCGTGCCCGCCAACGTGGAGAACGTCCGCTGCGCCTGCGAGACCCTCGTGACCACCGGCACCGTCATCGTCGCCGGCGAGATTCGCACCCAGGCCTATGTCGACGTACAGGAAATCGCCCGTGGCGTCATCCGCCGCATTGGCTACAACCGTGCCAAGTTCGGTTTTGACTGCGACACCTGCGGCGTTATGAGCCTTATCCACGAGCAGTCGCCCGATATCGCCCAGGGCGTCGACGAGTCCTTCGAGACCCAGACCGGCGCTACCACCGACCCGATCGATCTGATCGGTGCCGGCGACCAGGGCATGATGTTCGGTTATGCCTCCAACGAGACCAAGACCCTCATGCCCATGCCGCACTACCTGGCAAGCCGCCTGGCCGAGCGCCTGGCCGCCGTGCGTCACGACGGTACCCTCGCCTATCTGCGTCCCGACGGCAAGACCCAGGTCACCGTGCGCTACGAGGAAGGCAAGCCTGTCGAGGTCACGACCATCGTCATCTCCACGCAGCACGCCGCCGAGATCGAGGACATGGGCAAGATCAAGGCCGACCTCATCGAGCACGTCATCACCCCGGTCATGGCCGCTGAGAACATGCCGTGGGACAACGCGGACATCTACGTGAACCCCACCGGTCGCTTTGTCGTGGGCGGCCCCATGGGCGACACGGGCCTCACCGGCCGCAAGATCATCGTCGACACCTACGGCGGTTATGGCCGTCACGGCGGCGGCGCCTTTAGCGGCAAGGACTGCACCAAGGTCGACCGCTCCGCCGCGTATGCCGCGCGCTGGGTCGCCAAGAACGTAGTCGCCGCCGGTCTGGCCGACCGCTGCGAAGTCGAGCTTGCCTACGCCATCGGCGTTTCCAAGCCCCTCTCAATCATGGTCGACACCTTCGGTACCGCACATGTTGCCGAGGACAAGATCGTCGAGGCCGTAGAGAAGACCTTCGACCTGCGCCCGGGCGCAATCATCCGCGACCTAGACCTGCGTCGCCCGATTTACGAAAAGACGGCAGCCTACGGTCACTTCGGCCGCGAAGACGCCGACTTCACCTGGGAGAAAACCGACCGAGTCGAAGAACTCAAAGCAGCCTGCGGCCTGTAAGCTAACGGCAAAAGCTACAGCCAAGAAACAACGCACCAAAAGAAGTACCGGCTCCAACCGGTACTTCTTTTTTATTTAAAGGTGGTGAAGATGAGCCGACCTGGGACATGGAATAGGTCATAGGCCGATAAATTTCGCAGCAGAGCGACTCCAACCATGTATCCTAAGTTCCGAGGGCTTTGGTATTTGGTCGGTCGCGAGTTCCGCACGAGCCGGAGAGCACTTAATGTGCTCTCCGTGCGAGCAGG
>UQJA01000140.1 GCA_900541285.1 uncultured Collinsella sp. | reverse complement strand
CCTGTGCCCGGCCTGCGGTAACCAAGGAGTCGCTGCGTTTTACTTGGGTGCAGCAGCGCCGTGCTTGGGGGCTGAATTGCACTTTGCTGGTCTGGGCCCGTTTCCCGGAAAAAGCCCTTACTTGGTGCGGGCCTAATTTGTTTGTTGCCGACAAAAAACAGGGGCGTCCTCTTTGAGGACGCCCCTGTTATGGATTGCATACGGTTGCTGAAGCGATACTTTGCCTCGTCTTGCCCTAGACCAAGAACTCCTTGGTGGTTGCCACGATGTTGGCGGCGTCCAGGCCGTACTTGTGCAAGAGCTCGGCGCCCGGGCCAGACTCACCGAACGTGTCGTTGACGCCGATCTTCTTGAGCGGCGTCGGGCACTGCTCGCACAGGACATCGGCGACGGCGCTGCCCAGGCCGCCGATCACGGAGTGCTCCTCGACGGTCACGACGTGGCCGGTCTTGGTGGCGCTCTTAACGATCAGGTCGGCGTCGATGGGCTTGATGGTGTGCATGTTGATGACCTCGGCATCGATGCCCTCGGCAGCAAGCTGCTCAGCGGCCTCGAGCGCCTCGCCGACCATCAGGCCGCAGGCGATGATGGTGACGTCGGTGCCCTCGCGCATGACGATGCCCTTGCCCACCTCGAACTTGTAGGTCTCGGGGTCGTTGATAACCGGCGAGGCCAGGCGGGCGAAGCGCATATACACGGGCCCGTCGCACTCGTAGGCGGCGCGCGTCACGGCACGGGCCTCGATGTCGTCGGCGGGAACGATCACGGTCATGCCGGGGATGACACGCATGAGGGCGATATCCTCGCAGCACTGGTGCGTGGCGCCGTCCTCGCCCACCGAGATACCGGCGTGCGTGGCACCGATCTTAACGTTAAGGTGCGGATAGCCGATGGAGTTGCGGACCTGCTCAAAGGCACGGCCGGCGGCAAACATGGCGAAGCTGCTCGCGAAGGCGACGCGGCCGGTGGTTGCGATACCGGCGGCAACACCCATCAGGTTGCTCTCGGCGATGCCCACATCGAAGAAGCGGTCGGGGCAGGCGGCCTTAAACTTGCCGGTCTGCGTGGCGGCGGCCAGGTCGGCGTCGAGGACCACAAAGTCATCGTGCTCGCTGGCGAGCTCGACGAGGGCCTCGCCGTAGCTTACGCGCGTGGCGATTTTCTTGACGTCTGCCATCCTAGAGCTCCTCTCCGGCGGCCGTGAGCTCTGCCATGGCCTGCTCAAACTGTTCATTGTTGGGGGCCTTACCGTGCCAACCCACCTGGTTCTCCATAAAGGAGACGCCCTTGCCCTTCAGGGTCTCGGCGATAATGGCGGTCGGCTGACCCTTGGTGGCGCGGGCCTCGGCAAAGGCGGCGCGGATCTGGTCGAAATCGTTGCCGTCGGCAAGCTCCACCACGTGGAACTTGAAGGCGCGGAACTTGTCGGCGAGCGGCATGGGGTCGTTGACTTCCTCGACGGGACCGTCGATCTGCAGGCCGTTGTGGTCGACGATCACGCAGAGGTTGTCGAGCTGCTGGTTGCCAGCAAACATGGCGGCCTCCCAGACCTGGCCCTCCTCGCTCTCGCCATCGCCCAGCAGGGCGTAGGTGCGATAGTCGTCGCCCCAGTGCTTGGCGGCAACGGCCATGCCCACGGCGGCGGAGATGCCCTGGCCGAGCGAGCCGGTGGACATGTCAACACCCGGAGTGTCGTTCATGTTGGGATGGCCCTGCAGGTGGCTGTCGATGTGGCGCAGCGTCTCAAGATCCTCCTTGGGGAAGAACCCGCGCTCGGCGAGCACGGCGTACAGACCCGGAGCGCAATGGCCCTTGGAAAGCACAAAGCGATCGCGGTCGGCCTTGCGGGGATCGGCCGGGTCGACGTTCATTTCCTCAAAGTACAGATAGGTCATGATGTCGGCAGCGCCGAGCGAACCGCCCGGATGGCCGGACTTGGCAGCGTGCACGCCGGTGACGATGCCCTTCCTTACCTCGTTGGCAACCTTTTTGAGCTCTTCGTCGCTCATTGTGCCTTCCTTTCATCCTCATTAGACAAAATGCGCACGGCACAGAAGGTCGTCCCAACCCAGCCGCAATGCACGTACGTCCTTCATTATGCTGGAAACTGATGGCTTTACCAGACTTTTTATCATTTTTTGAGCAATTGAGCAGGCAGAACCGCTGATGAAACGGTTTATCAATGTGAACGTCTTTTGGATGGAACGCGGTCGACCCTACGCGTTAATGTCCTTAAAGCCCTCACCGAAGGTTTCCGTAACGTCGGCAACCGTCACGATGGCATGAGGATCGCGCTCGCGCACAATGGTCTTGAGCGTATTGAGCTCGCGACGGCTCACGATGACCATAATCACCGGCTTCTCGGCGCCCGAATACATGCCGGTCGCCTTAAATTTGGTGCAGCCGCGGCCCAGACCATACATGATGTCGGCCGCGATATCGGGGAAGTTGTCCGAGATGATGAGTACCATACGACGCTTGTTGCCGCCATCGACCACCGCATCGATCACATAGCCGCTAATCACCATCGAAAGTCCTGCGTACAGGGCATTTTCGAGCGAGAAGACCGGAGCCGATGCCGCGCATACGGCAACATCGATTGCCATAACGGTCGAGCCCACCGGCAGCGAGGTGTTACGCGAGATGATCTGGCCAATCGTGTCCGAGCCGCCGGTGTTGGCGCCGGCACGCAGCACCATGCCGTAACCGATGCCCGTAATAATGCCGCCCCACATAGCGGGAAGCATCAGGTCCGCATGCGCCAGAGGTGCTACAAACGGGGCGAACAGGTCGGTAAAGAAGCCCAGCAGCACAAAGCCCGTCGCCGTCTGCACCACGTAGAACATGCCGCCCTCGCGCATGACGACCAGTAACAGCAAGGCGTTCATCACAATGGTCTGGATACCGACGGGAAGCGACACGCCTCGCGCCGCACCGAGGGCCTGGATGATAGTCGCAAGGCCTGTGACGCCACCGGCGGCAAGGCCGTTGGGAATCAAAAACAGGTCGGTCGCGATGGCGGCCAAGGCGCACCCAAACATGATCTGGGGCAGATCGTGAAAGAAGTTCATCGAAAGAATGCGCTTGATGTCCAGACGATATGCCATGCTGCCTCCCTCAAAAAAGCGCACCCCCAACGGATGCGCTTTGAACTTCTTCTTGTATTCGATTCTACCGATTCGCCGGGCAAAAACCACCCCGCGACTGGTTTGTTCTGGATACAAAACCACCCTGTTCGGATGGTTAAATCCATTCCCACATAAACCAAGCGGTTTAGGCAGATGGGTCCTCCGCGTCAGCATTGCCGGTGGCCCAACGATGGTAGCCAATAACAAACGGGTCTAGGTCGCCATCGTCAAGAACGGCCTCGACATTGCTGGTCTCCACGCCCGAACGCAAATCCTTGACCATCTGGTACGGGTAGAGCACGTAACTGCGAATCTGGTTGCCAAAACCGATCGTGGTTTTGGGTCCGCGAATCTCATCGAGCGCCTCGGCGCGCTTCTCGAGCTCAATCTCGTACAGGCGAGCCTTGAGGATCTGCATGCACGCGGCCTTGTTCTGGATCTGGCTGCGCTCGTTTTGGCAGGTAACCACAATGCCGCTGGGAAAATGCGTCACGCGCACGGCGGAGTCGGTGGTGTTGACGCCCTGACCGCCCGGGCCGCTCGCGTGGTACACGTCCACGCGGATGTCGTCAGGACTGATCTCGATGTCGATATCATCGGGAAGCACGGGGATGACCTCGACGCCGGCAAACGTGGTCTGGCGGCGCTTCTTGTCGTCGGTGGGGCTAATGCGCACCAAGCGGTGGACACCGGCCTCGGCGCGCAGCATGCCAAATGCGTCCTTGCCCTCGACGGTAAAGGTCGCGCGGTCGATGCCGATGACCTCGGCCGCGGGACAGTCGTTGATGGTGACCTTCCAGCCGCGACGCTGGCAGTACTTCATGTACATCTTAAAGAGCATGAAGGTCCAGTCCTGGGCCTCCAGACCACCCTGTCCGGGCTTGATGGTCACAATGGCATCGCCGTGATCGAACTCACCGGTAAACCAGCTCGAAAGCTCAAACTCATCGATGGCACGGGACAGGCGCTCAGCCGTGACTGTAGCCTCCTCGCGAAAGGCGGCGGCGTCGGGGTCATCCCCCATCTCCTCGGCAAGCTCCAGCGCGGCGCGGGCATCGGAAAGCTCGCCGCGCGCGGTGTCCACGGCAGCGATATCTTCCTTGGTGCGCGCGATTTCCTCCATGGTGGCACGGGCGGCGTCGGCGTCATCCCAAAAGCCGGGGGCCACGCTTTTGGCCTCGAGCTCGGTCACGCGGGTACGCTTCTCGTCCAAGTGGAGATACGACTCGACCTCGCCGAGCCGGTCCGCAAACG
>UQJA01000139.1 GCA_900541285.1 uncultured Collinsella sp. | reverse complement strand
GACTCGAGAGCCTCACCAGAAGACGAGCCGATGTTGTTGCCAGCCGTCATCGAAGACCCGATCATGGCGCCAAGCTGCTCGACAAAGGAGGACTTGTTCTCGGTCGACGAATTACTGACATCGGAGTCCTCGGTAGAGTCGGAATCAGTGCCAGAGCTCTCGCCAACATCGGTGGAGCCATTGGAGGGGCCGCCAGTCGATCCAGAGACAGAACCACCGGTTGAACCAGAGCCCGAATCACCAGCACCGCCAGCAGACTCCGTTCCACCCGAAGCAGTCCCGCCATTACCGGCACCATTGTTACCAACACCAGTCGAAGGCGCACCCGTCTCGCCGCCATTGTCCGCATCACTATCGGTTTCCACCGTTGGCCCAGCAGGCGCAGCAGGGGCCTTGTTCGGGTGAGGTGCCGGCGCGGGCGCAGGCTTAGGCTCAGGATCGGGCTCCGAAGGCGTCTCCTCAGCGGCAGCCTCGTCCTCGGCAATATAGACCAAGCAGTCCTTGAGCTCGTTTTTATAGCGATTCTTCCAGCCCTCGTGGTACTGGGGCTGGCTTGCATACTTGGTCGCCACGTTATTGACCACGCTGTTGGAAAGTGCCGTCACAAACTCGCGGTCGGTCATGCTGTTGGAAAGGTTTGCCCAACGGAAAAAGTCCTGGCAGCCACCGGTGCCGCACATATTAGTGATACTCCACACCATGCCCTTGACGCAGTCGGCGCGACCGGCAATGTCAATGCCGAGCGCACTCTTGAGCCACGACTCGGTCACGGCATAGTAGGAGTTATACGCATAAGCATCCTGCAGTGCCGAGAATTCTTCAGGGTCGGTGTTATAAGCACCCTGGAAGGCCTCCTGCGCAATACGGCCCAGCTCAGTGAGCTGGCCGTTCGCATACATGGGGTTGTTTCCGTTGGAAATCTCGCTGCCACGATCGATCGCAGCCTTAAGCATGCCGTACTTAGCAGAATCGTAGTTGTAGACCTGCTTCATAAACGGAATGAGCGACCATCGGCGGTCGAACTGGTAATAGCCCAGCGCGTTATAACCGTCGCCATACGAAAAACCCTGGTTATAGTTGCCATGGCTCTCATATTTGGTGAAGTACTTCATCTCGGCGGTCACGTTGACAAACGAAACACCCTGAACCGACCTCAGCACGCCCGAGAAGGACTGCTGGGTGTAAAGGCCCTTATCGATATCGGTGGCATCCGAGGCAACGCCCGGCGTGGGCTCCTCGGCTATAGCGGTTGCGGGTGCGGCAACGGCGCCAAACGAAAGCGCCAACGTCAGGCCCGCGACAATAGCAGAATGCTTGGGCTGCATAAGATCCTCCCTGCATTGGTGTAGTTAAAGTTCAGTTTGCAAAGATAAAAATAAGTATTGCAGCTCGCCCGTTGTTACACAATAACCCCTCGGTAAACGGCAACAACCCTCCGCGAAATCGTAAGGAATTGCGCTCAACCTACAGCTTAATGTCAAAATTGATCTCGGGGACGGCGGCCAGGTCGGCCAACGTCACGCCGTCGACGTACTTTTCGATCACGTCGTCCAGGCCACGCCAGAACTTGACGGTGGAACACAGGTCACTGCGGGCGCAGCTGTTGTCGATGCCGTCGCACGCCACGGGCGCCGTGCTGCCCTCGACAGCGCGCAGGATGTCACCCGCACGTACCTCGGAGGGATCCTTGGCCATCATGTAGCCGCCGCCCTTGCCGCGCACGCTCTTAAGCAGGTCCGCCTTCATAAGCGGACGAACCAGCTGCTCCAGATACTTTTGCGAGATATGCTCGCGGTCGGCAACCTCGCGCAGGGCAATCTTGCCCTCGGCGTCGCCCAGCGCCGCGATATAGATCATTAGCCGGAGGGCATAGCGGCCCTTAGAAGAAATGAGCATACCTACCCTCCCGTTGTTCCTGGGACAAAATCAGGCTTGTTAGTCCCAAATCCTATGCACGCGGGGCAAACAAGCCTGATTATTATGTCCCACATCTAAAAAGTCGAGTGGATTAGTCGGGTTTTCCCTTGACTAACGCCGAACCCATAGTAACTTTATTCCGAGAAGATTCCTAGGGTTTAGTACACCTATGAGTACACCATATACAGAGAGGGACAGCATGAGCGCAAATCCGCTGCTTTCCATCGAAGGTCTGACCGCCTCCGTGGACGAGAAGACCATCCTCCACAACGTCAACCTCAACGTCGCCGCCGGCGAGACCCACGTGCTGATGGGACCCAACGGCGCCGGCAAGTCCACCCTCGGCCACCTGGTCATGGGCGACCCCGTCTACACCGTCAACGACGGCCGCATCGTCTTTGACGGCCAGGACATCACCGAGCTCACCACCGATAAGCGCTCCCGCGCCGGCCTGTTCCTGAGCTTCCAGGCCCCGGTCGAGATCCCGGGCGTGCCGCTGTCGAGCTTTTTGCGCGCCAGCATCGCCGGCCGCCCCGGCCTGGAGATGAAGGGCAAGGAGTTCCGCCGTCGCGTCAAGGAGCTCGCGGCCGAGCTCAACATGGACACCGCCTACCTCAACCGCGAGCTGGGCGTGGGCTTCTCGGGCGGCGAGAAGAAGAAGGTCGAAATGCTCCAGCTCCTGCTGCTGCAGCCCAAACTCGCCATCCTCGACGAGACCGACTCCGGCCTGGACGTCGACGCGCTTTCCACCGTCAGCCACGGCATGGACGCCTACCGCAAGAGCTGCGACGGCTCCATGCTCATCATCACGCACAACACGCGTATCCTGGAGCACCTGGATGTCGACCGCGTCCACGTAATGGTCAAGGGCCACATCGTGCGCGAGGACGACGCCTCGCTCATCCCCTGGATCGACAAGAACGGCTTTGAGACCTTCGAGCGCGAGGCCGCCGAGCAGCGTGCCCAGGCCGAAGCCGCCGCTGCCGAGCAGCAGGCGTAAAGGGGCGACGCAATGACCAAGAACCGCACCGAGGTCGCGGACATCGACCGCAGCCTCTACGACTTCACCTATGGCGAGGAGGGATTCGAGCGCCTCGACGCCGGCATCACGCCCGATATCGTTCGCGAGATCAGCGCCAAGAAGGACGAGCCACAGTGGATGCTCGACCTGCGCCTCAAGTCCCTCGAGATCTTCAACCGCTTCCCCGACCCGACGTGGGGTCCCTCCATCGAGGGCCTGGACATGGACAACATCGTCACCTACGTCAAGCCCAACACCGACCAAAAGCACGACTGGGAGTCGGTGCCCGACGACATCAAGAACACCTTTGAGCGCCTGGGCATCCCCGAGGCCGAGCGCAGCTACCTGGCAGGCGTCGGCGCACAGTACGACTCCGAGCTCGTCTACCACAACATGCAGGACACGGCGTCCAAGATGGGCATCGTCTACTCCGGCATCGAGGAGGCCCTGCACGACCCGCAGTGGGAGCCGCTCATCCACGAGAAGTTTATGACGCTCATCCCGCCCACCGACCACAAGTTTGCGGCCCTGCACGGCGCCGTGTGGTCGGGCGGCTCGTTTGTCTACGTGCCCAAGGGCACCAAGTTGGACTTCCCGCTGCAGAGCTACTTCCGCCTTAACGCCAAGGGCGCCGGCCAGTTTGAGCACACGCTCATCATCGTCGAGGACGACGCCGACCTGCACTTTATCGAGGGTTGCTCCGCACCCAAGTACAACGTCGCCAACCTCCACGCCGGCGCCGTCGAGCTCTTTGTGGGCAAACGCGCACACCTGCGCTACTCGACCATCGAGAACTGGTCCAAGAACATGTACAACCTCAACACCAAGCGTGCGCGCGTGGACGAGGACGGCGAGCGTATTCCCCTCACGGTGGCGGACTACGACAGAAAGAAAGGAACGGTCACGATTATTTTCCAGATCGTCGGCAAGACGACGACGCAGCTGAACGAGCTGAATGCGGGCGACAGCCTGCTGGATTTTGTGGGGCCGCTGGGAACCGCCTCGCATTTTGATGAAAACGTAAAAAAGGTTGCCGTCATTGGCGGCGGGCTGGGAACGGCGATCGCCTATCCCCAGGCAAAAAAATTGTTTCATATGGGCAAAGAGGTGGATGCCATCATCGGGTTCCGCAATAAGGATCTGATCATTCTGGAAGACGAGATGCGGCAGAACTCCACCAACCTGTTTGTGGTTACGGATGACGGCAGCAACGGAAACCAGGGTTTCGTCACCGACGCGCTGAAAAAGCAGATTGAAGCGGGAGCGAATTACGACTTGGTTATCGCTATCGGTCCCCTCATTATGATGAAGTTTGTATGTCAGCTCACCAAACAATATGGCATCAAAACCATCGTCAGCATGAACCCGGTTATGATCGATGGAACCGGGATGTGCGGCGGATGCCGTGTAACCGTGGGCGGAAAGACTAAGTTTGCCTGCGTGGACGGCCCGGATTTTGACGGCCATGAAGTGGATTTTGACGAGGCGATGCGGCGCCAGCAGATGTATAAAACCGAGGAAGCCGAGAGCCTGCGGG
>UQJA01000138.1 GCA_900541285.1 uncultured Collinsella sp. | reverse complement strand
TAGCCGCCCTCGCGCTGGTAGAGGCACAGACTGCTGGCGTTGTTCATGGGATTCTCCTTTGTCCGCGGACTGATGGACCAGCGTACAAGTCGCAAGCATAGACCTCTTTTGCGTCGCGTATACTAGGAAAGCGCATGAATTAACAAGGGAGGAGCAACATGGCCGACCAGCCGCTCGTGGGAATCATCATGGGTTCCAAGTCCGATCTGGGCGTTATGGAAGGCTGCACCGCCGAGCTCGAGGCGCTTGGTGTGCCCTATGAGCTCGTCATTGCGAGCGCACACCGCACGCCGGCGAAGGTCCACGAGTGGGCCTCGACTGCTGCCGATCGCGGTATCAAAGTAATTATCGCCGCCGCCGGCAAGGCCGCTCACCTGGGTGGTGTCGTGGCTGCCTTTACGCCGCTGCCGGTTATCGGCGTGCCTATGAAGACGAGTGACCTGGGCGGTATGGACTCGCTGCTGTCGATGGTGCAGATGCCTTCGGGCGTGCCCGTGGCCTGCGTTGCCATCAACGGCGCCAAGAACGCCGCCATCTATGCCACACAGATTCTGGGTGCTTGCGACCCAGAGTACCGCAAGGTTATCGAGAAGATGAAGCAGGAGATGGCCGACGCCTAGGCGTTCCGCCGTTTCACCGCAGTATAAGGAGAGCCATGTCCGACTATCAGGGAAAACGATTCAAGGCTTCTCAGATTCCCGATCCGTCGAAGCCGGGTGCTGCCCATGCGGCACAGCAGGGTCGGGCATCCTCTCCTCAGCAGCCGCGCGCGCCGCGTTCCGTAACGCCGACGTCCCATCGCCGCCAGGATACGCCGGCTGCGTATCGCCCTTCGTCATATGGCACGGCAAAGAAGCAGGCTCGGACGACGAGGCAGCTGAGTGACGCGCCGTCCAACTATGCCGAGCAGCCGCGTAAGAAACGCCGATCCATCATTCCCATCTTGCTCATCATCGTGGGCATCGGTCTGATTGTCGCCGCCGCCGCCATCTTTATCAATGCGCAGATTGGTTACAAGCAGGCGAGCGAGTCGTACCAAAAGATCGAAAAGCAATATGCGCCCGCTAAGGACGCCAGCGGCGTGCCGGTTGTCGACTTTGATGCGCTTGCCCAGACAAATCCTGAGGTTGTGGGCTGGATTTACGCACCGAATACCAATATCAATTACCCCGTGGTGCAGACCAACAACAACTCAAAGTACCTTAACACGCTGTTCGACGGCACGTCCAACGCATCGGGTGCCATCTTCCTAGATAGCGACGATACCGCACCGGGCATGGTGGACCAGCAGACCACGATTTACGGCCACCATATGAACGACGGATCGATGTTCAACGTGATTTCGGATACGACTGACCAGGCAACGTTCGATAGCATTGAATATGTGTACTACATCACGCGCGATGCGACGTATAAGCTGCGTCCGCTGGCGACCAAGGTGGTCGAGGACACGTATGCCAAGGCACGCACGCCCAACTTTGAGGGCGATGACGGACTGAAGAATTACCTGTCCGAGATGCTCGACGGTGCTTCTGCCGTGGCGAGTGATGCGGGCGATCGCGCTGCCTCGGCAACCAAGGTCGTGACGCTTGTGACCTGTCGTTCGTTATCGCTGAGCAACACGCGTGCCGTCATGGTGCTCACGCCGGTCGAGGAATAGATAATGGGCTACTCAATGACGGTGAAAGGGGAAATGATGCTCGAGAATGGCAAAACGATGCCTTCGGTTGATGCTTGGCTGCGCGAGGCCAAGGCCGATTCGTCGGCACCTGCGTGCGGTATGTATCTGACACATAACGGTGTGGTGCGCGCGACGCCCAAGGCCGAGGCGCGCGGTGTCGAGACCGATGGCGTGGCGCCGGGCCACAAGGTGGGCGGCATGGTGTTCGGCTTCGATGCTCAGAAGGTGCAGGCTGCTATCGAGGCCACGCGCGCGATGCCGGGTATCGGCTATGTGCGCGTGTGGCTGGCAAACGGCGAGCTTGCTGTAGGTGACGACATCATGCTCGTGCTCATCGGCGGGGACATTCGCCCGCACGTGGTCGATGCGCTGCAGGCGCTCGTTGGCACCATCAAGAATGAATGCGTGAGTGAGGTCGAGCGCGAGGCGTAGAGGCTTGCGTCGATAGAAGGCTCGTTTATAAAAATGCCCACCGGTACGTGTGATACCGGCGGGCATTTTGCGTTTTGGGCGCGGTTGGCGCTACACGCGCGTCGCATCCTTGGGGCTCATGGTCATGCTCTGGAAGCGATTCTCCATAAAGTCATTATCGAAGTACTTGCCGTAGAACTGCGCAACGGGAATATCCGGTTCCGTGCCGTTGACGCGCTGATACCAATAATCGAGCGACTGCAGCGTCATAACGCCATCGACCAGCATAATGATGGTGAAGATGACGGTAGCCGAGTAGCGGCTCTTCCACGGAATCATGTTGATGAGCTTGAGCAGCCTCGGCAGCAGCAGCTTGATCCAGATGAGGCCACCCAGACCCCACAGGCAGGCGAAGCCTGTGCAGGTACGTCCGCCGGTAAGGACGGCGAGCGGATCGGGCATGCCAAAGAGCTTCATATGCGAGTAGCTCCACGAGACCACGCCAAACGAGGTTTGCATAAACCAGCCCACGAACACCTCAAAGCTTGCGCCGAGCAGCGCGCTCACCAAAAAGATAATGATGGGGTTCTTTTTGTAGAAGCGGTTGAGCACCATGGTCATGAGTACGGCGCCAAATCCGTAGATGGGGCTGAAGGGACCAAACAGCATGCCGGCGCGGTTCTGGTAGACGCCCGGGTCGTCGACCGTCATGTGCCAGATGTCCTCGGCGATCAGACCGAGTATGCAGCAGACAAAGAATACCCAGAACAGGTTGAAGTAGTTGAGCTTGATGTAGCCTTCGCCGGTTTCATCGCGCCCGAGCATGCCCTCGGCGGCGGCGTCGCGATCGAGCATCTCCTGCAGGCGGCGCTGTAGCTCGCGCTCCTGGCGCAGCGTGGGGTCGACGGTGGCCGAAAGCGCGATGAGGATACCGAGCTGAATAGCGGGACGAAGCAAGAAGAGCCCGATACCCTGGAGCATCACGTCGACCAAAAGCTCGACGACGGTGAATGCAATAAGGATGTAGGACAGGCGCGCGGCGTTGCGGCGCTGGTTTTTGATAAGGTCCAGGCCAAAGATGATCAGGATGACGGCGCTTGCCGCAGAGAGCATGATGCCGGCGACGATAAGGCCGACCGCGACGAGCGTGTTGTCGCCGAGCTTGGCGGCGGCGTTGCCGTTGATGAGCGCGGTGATGACCTGCCACATAAAGGCGCCGACCGAAGGGAGCGTGCCCACGCCGGACAGGATGCATAGGACGGCGTACACCTTAATGATGAGGGGGATCTTCTTGACCTCCGTGGCGCTGGGGACGCTGGGGTCGAGCTCGTTTCGATCCATACATAACCTTTCTCGTTTTGCTGTAGGTACAAGGATACGCCGCCGACCTGCCAAAAGACAGGACGAACGTCCCAATTGCAACAATGCAAGCCCCAACGGCGGGCGAGGCGCGTCGCAACGGAAACATGCGGGATCGTCGACCCCGAGGCGGTTGCCCAATAAAATGTTTGGCTGCAAAACGGATTATAAGCTCGGTGGGCTTTTAAAAAGCGCTGTTCATGCGCGGGAGTGCTTGTCTTGCCGTGCGTATAATAGGGCAGGTAACGCCAAATAACGAGGCTCTGAGGGGATGCCATGTCTCAAGAAACCATCCACGCGGCCGAGCGCGCCGCGGGACAGGTGAAGACCATGTCGACGTATGATCCGGACTCCGACCAGCTGCATGAGGAATGCGGCATTTTTGGTGTGTGGGCACCCGATCGCGATGTGGCTCGACTGACGTACTTTGGTCTGCGCGCGCTGCAGCATCGCGGCCAGGAATCGGCGGGAATCGCCGTGGGTGATGGCGGCACGGTTATGGTTCGCAAAGACCTGGGACTGCTCGATCGCGTGTTCTCCAACGCCGACCTGTCGACGCTCTCCGGCCAGCTGGCCGTGGGCCACGTGCGCTATGGCACCGCCGGCGCCAAGAGCTGGGAAGCCTCTCAGCCGCACCTCTCCACCATCAACAGCGTCATTATCGCGCTCGCGCACAACGGTACTCTGGTCAACACCGACGAGCTGCGCCGCCAGCTGATCGAGCTGGGCGTGCCGTTCCTCTCCAATTCGGATTCCGAGGTCGCGACCAAGCTTATCGGCTACTTTACTCAGCGTACGGGCCACCTGCGCGAGGGCATTCGCAAGACCATGGAGCTCGTGCGCGGCGGCTACGCCATGACGCTCATCAACGAGCAGGCGCTCTACGCATTCCGCGATCCGCACGGCATTCGCCCGCTCGTGCTGGGCAAGCTGGTGGACGAGCTGCCCAAGGGACCCCTATGGAGCAGATTCTCCGGAAAAACAAGTATGTCCCGGAGCTTCTGGCCTTTCAGAAACTCGGGGCTGGTTT
>UQJA01000137.1 GCA_900541285.1 uncultured Collinsella sp. | reverse complement strand
CCTTAAACTGAGTAACGGCGCTGCCCAGCCAACCAAAACTTGGGCTGCCGTCGACCTTATTTTACCCACGCGCGCCGGGTTTAACAAATGGTTTTTCGGTAACGAAGTCTCGACGCCCGCCCGACTCGTCCGCTACTCCAGCCACTACTCAACATCCACGGAGCACTCAACCGCAAATGCTAAAGGCCACGCGATCGGGCGAAGTCCCGTCCCCAACAACACAGGGCGGACCCTCAGCTTCCTTTACGTTATAGCTAGCTATATTATACTTTCCGATAATATAGCTAGCTATAACGTAATTCGATAAGCGGCGCACGCAAAAGAGGCGGTACACCACCGCACGTGGACCGCTTTGGTCTCGCTCTTCACGGCGCTCATCGGACTTTCCGAGGCACTCAAGCAGCGTTCGAAGCACAAAAAGAGGGGTCGACGCCGTTAAGGCATTGACCCCTTAAACTGAGTAACGGCGCTGCCCAGTTCTTCACCACTTGGGCTGCCGTCAGCCTTATTTTACCCACGGGACAAACCCTTTGAAGTGCGGCCTGGCACCGCATGACGTCGGCGGACGAGGTGATGCGTCCGCCGACGAATAGCACCGAATTGGTTACTTCTTGCTCTCGGGCAAGACCAGATCCGCAGCGGCATCCTTGGCGGCATCGATGTGCTGAGCCACGACCGGCGTCTGCGGAAGGATCAGGTTGAGCACGATGGCCATGATGGCGGTGGGGGTCACGGCGTTGGAGCCGATGACGGTGGACACCCAGGTGGGCATACCCTCGCCGGCAAGGCAACCGCTAGCCATCCAGATACCCAAGCCAAAGACGACGGAGGTGCCGACGATGGTGGTAGTGCGCTGTGTGAGGCCCTCACGGGTGAACATGCGCACGCCGTTCATGGTGATGGTGCCAAAGACGCCGACGGTCGCGCCGCCGATGACGGGCTGCGGGATAGCGGAAAGGACGGCAGAGAGCTGCGGGAACAGGCCGGCGATGGCAAAGACGGCCGCGATGATCACAAAGACCCACTTGTTGACGACCTTGTTGGAGCAGATGATGCCCACATTCTGGCCAAGGGCGCTGGTGGGAAGACCGCCCAGCAGGCCGCCGACCATAGAGGTGAGGCCCTGGGACACGATAGCGCCGGAGAGTTCGCGCTCGGTGGGCATACGGTCGATGGAGCCCAGGCAGGCGGCGGAGACGTCACCGATAACCTGGATAGCAACCATGGGGAACACGACGGCGAGGGTAATGCAGACCTCGAGATCAAACTCGAGCGCGTAGGGCATGAGCTTGGGAAGGGCGAAGACCTGAGCGGTGGCGACGCTGGAGAAGTCAATCATGCCAAAGGGGATCGAAACGATCATGCCAACGATCATGCCAAAGAACACGGAGCCCAGCTTGAGCGTGCCCTTGCCAAAGTTGGCGAGCGCAAAGACCACGGCGAAGGTGATAAGAGCGACGCACCAGGCCTGCGGGGTACCCCACAGCGGCGTGCCCATACCACCGGCCATGTACTTGACGGCCGTGGGATAGAGAGAGACGCCAATGGAGAAGATGACCGTACCGGTCACGACGGGCGGGAACAGCCACTTGATCTTGCTGTAGGCCAGACCAAAGAGGACCGCGACGGCGCCGCCGACGATCTCGCCGCCCAGCAGCGCACCAAAGCTAAAGCCCGAGGCACCCATGGCCTGCAGGGCCGGCAGGAACGCGAACGAAACGCCCATGACGATGGGCAGGCCGCCGCCGATGCGACGGAAGGGAGCGAAGGCCTGAAGGGCCGTGTCGATCGCCGAAAGAATGAGCGCGACCTGGATGATGTCGGTGCTCTGCTGGCTATTAAAACCGTAGACGCCGGCCATGATGACCGCCGGGGTAATGATGCCGGCAAACGATGCCAGTACGTGCTGAAGGGCACACGGGATCATTTCCTTAACGGGAGGCATGCCTTCGCGAGTGAACAGGGCTTCAGTGCCGTTCGTAACCGTCTCCTGGGTCATTTGACCACCAATCCTCGAAGTAGCTGTTTTCGCATCTGCGTATACATTTTGACGCAGTTAGGCGATGAGGTTGTGCCTTCGGTGAATATAGTATTTAAGAAATTTCTCATTCTCTATAATAATTTTTTGTTATCAGATAATTCTTCAGCTGATATAGAGTGTTTCCGCAGGTTTGGAATGTGTCTAGTCAAAATAACATCTAACTTTTCTTTTTGTCGACCGTTTGCCGCCAATTTCCTACCGCTCGTCTGTATTACGCGATGTACCTGCGAATATGCGAGTCAATGGGCATCGTGTTACCATGAGAAAAAATTGTTATGAACATTTCCGATTTCACCCAAAGGAGTTGCCCATGAACGGGACCGTACGCCGCTTTTTGCCGATGGTCGATTTCCTGGAGCAGATACTCGGCAAAAATAGCGAAATCGTGCTGCACGATTTCTCGGATCCCGACCACGCCATCGTCGATATTCGCAACGGCATCGTGAGCGGCCGCAAGGTCGGCGGTCCCGCCACCGATCTGGCACTCACGATCATGCGCGACCCCAAGTATCGCGACCTGCCGTTTATTACGGGCTACGAGGGACGCGGCGCCGGCGGCAAGACGTTGGAGTCGGCGACGTACTTTATCCGCGAGGATAACGAGATTGTCGGCATGCTGTGTGTCAACACCGACCTTTCGGCCGTGCGCAACATCAACGCCATGGCCCAGCAGCTTATGACCTGCTTCGACGCAGCGCCGGTCCGCACGGAGCCCTCCCCCATCGAAGTCGAGAGCCTTTCGGAGTCCACACAGGAGCTCATCGACCGCAATATTTCCGAGCTGCTCGAAAGCCGCGGGCAGGATGTCGCCTCGCTTGGACAGGCAGATCGCGTCGATGTTATCCGCCACCTTAACGGCAACGGCGTGTTTATGCTCAAGGGTGCCGTTGCCTGCGCCGCCACCGCGCTGGGCATCTCGGAACCCAGCGTCTACCGCTACCTGCAAAAGGTTCGCAAGGAGGGCTAAACCGCTGATCCCTTGGGAACGGAGGAAAACGGATTTTTTTGCCTGAGGGGCTGCTGAAGACTTTGTCCTGCTTAGGCTGCGGGCGTCGTCCATCGCGACGGCGCCACTATACTTTTGAGTATTTGAGCATTTTGAAAGGCAGGATATGACCGCAACCGCCAGTCGAACCACCAACCGCAGACCCGAGCTCTTGGCCCCCGCCGGAGGCCCGGAGCCCTTTGCCGCCGCGCTCGCCGCCGGCGCCGATGCCATCTACTGTGGCATGGGCAGCTTCAACGCCCGCCGCAAGGCAACGAACTTTACCGACGAGGCCTTTGAGCAGGCCTGCCGTGCTGCACACCTGGCCGGCTCGCGCGTCTATGTCACGGTCAACATCGTCATCAAGCAGTCCGAGATGGGCGATGCGCTGCAACTCATCCACCGCTGCTCCACGCTGGGCGCCGATGCCTTCATTATCCAGGACTGGGGTCTGTTCTTTGAGGTCAAGCGCACCATGCCCGGCATCGAGACGCATATCTCGACCCAAGCGAACATCCATGACGACCGCGGGACTATCTGGTGCCGCGAGCAGGGCGCCGACCGCGTGACCCTCTCGCGCGAGCTTTCCATCGACGAGATCGCCACCATTCACAATGCCGCACCCGACGTTGACCTCGAGGTCTTTAGCCACGGCGCCATCTGCTTTTGCTATTCGGGCCTGTGCCTGCTCTCGAGCTTTGCCATGGCGGGCCGCTCGGCCAACCGCGGCATGTGCGCTCAGCCCTGTCGCCTGCCTTATGAGCTGATCGACGAGAACGGCCGCGCGCTCTCCCCCGCCGGCCGAGAGCGCGCTCTATGCCCGCGCGACACCAACACTTCGCAGATCGTTCGCCGTCTATATGACGCCGGCGCCGCATCGCTCAAGCTCGAGGGCCGCATGAAGGCGCCCGATTACGTGTATTCCATCGTCGATGTGTATCGTCATCAGATCGATGACATGCTGGCCGATGTTTCGACCTCTAAGGATGAGGATGCCGCCCGCCAGCGCCAGCTCAAGCGCTGCTTTAACCGCGACTTTACGCACGCCTACCAAGACGGTACCTCGGGTGACGAGATGATGAGCTACGAGCGCTCCAACAACCGCGGCCAAATCGTGGGCACGGTGCTCGGCAGCCGCCTTGCCAACCGCGATGTGCGCGGGCTCAAGCCCGACGACCGTCGTCGCCGCGCTGCCATCGCCCGTATTGAGCTGTTTGAGCCCGTGGGCAAGGGCGACCTGCTGGAGCTTCGCCACGACGATGAGTTTGACCAGTTCCTGACCACCATTGCCGCCGATGATGCTGCCGCCGGCGACATCATCGAGTGCCGCGTGCCTCGCAGCATGCCCGAGGGCTGCCGCGTCCGCGTGATTCGTAGCCAGCGTGCCATCGACGCCGCCGGCGCCGCGCTCAAGCGCGATGTGCTGCGCCTGCTCAAGGCGCCCTGCGCGCTGGTGGTGGTAATCGCGCTGCTCGTGCTGCCTTCAGTGTAT
>UQJA01000136.1 GCA_900541285.1 uncultured Collinsella sp. | reverse complement strand
CTGCGCAAGACGGAAAGCACATTAAGTGCTTTCCTTTGCGTGCGGAACTCGCGACGAACTAAACAGCCAGGCACGCTATGCACGTTCGTCATCATCCCGGTAGGTATCTGATAAAAGAAGGTGCGCCGGCTTTCGCCGGCGCCTTATAAGGGGTTTAGTTGGTTGCCATCTTTTTTGCAGCCTGCTCTACGTAGTTGGCCATGTCGGCAACGTCGCAGACGTCTTCGAAGCGGACGGGCTTGGACTCGAGTTCGGCGAGCTGCGCCGGTGCGACCGTGTTGGTTGCCTGCTCGAGCACGCGCATGGCTTCAAAATCATCCTCGGGAACGTCGAGGCCCAGGGCGTCGCAGCAGGCGCGTGGGAACTTGTAGGGGCTGGCGGTCGAAAGCAGCACGCGGGCCTTGGCGCCCTCGGCGGGAGCGACCTTTTCGAAGACGTGATAGCCGCAGGCGGTGTGCGGGTCGATCACGTAGCCGTTCGCGTCCCAGCAGCTCTTGATGGCAGCGCGAACCTCGTCTTCGCTGGCCCAACCGCAGCCAAAGACGCTCTGAATTTTTGCCAGCAGGTCGGCGGGAACTTCATAGCGACCAGTCTGTGCCAGCTGCTCCATAAGGCCGGCAACGAGCTCGCAGTCGCCATCGGACAGGAAGTACAGCATGCGCTCCAGGTTGGAGCTAATAAGGATGTCCATCGACGGCGAGATGGTCGTGAAGAACGGACGGTTGCGGTCGTAGACGCCGGTGGTCAGGAAGTCAGCCAGCACGTTGTTCTTGTCGCTCGCGACGATGAGCTTGGCGACGGGCAGGCCCATGCGCTTGGCATAGTAGCCGGCCAGGATATCGCCAAAGTTGCCGGTCGGTACGCAGAACTCCACGGCGTCGCCGGCCTCGATGGCGCCGGCGCGCAACAGCTGCGCATAGGCGGCAAAGTAGTAGACGACCTGCGGCACCAGGCGGCCGACGTTGATGGAGTTGGCGCTCGAAAGCACCGTGCCGGCGGCCTCCAGGCGCTCGGCAAGCTCCTTATCGGCAAAGATGCGCTTGACGGCACTCTGGGCATCGTCGAAGTTGCCGCGGATGCCGCAGACGGCGACGTTATCGCCCTCCTGAGTGGACATCTGCAGATTCTGCACGCGGCTGACTTTGCCCTCGGGATAAAAGACGGTGATGCCCGTGCCCGGAGCGTCGGCAAAACCGGCGAGCGCGGCCTTGCCCGTGTCGCCTGACGTGGCAGTAACGATCATGATGCGCTCGGCGCCGCCGTCCTTGGCGGAAGTGCGGGCCATCAGACGGGGGAGCATCTGCAGAGCGACGTCTTTGAAGGCGTTTGTGGGGCCGCCAAAGAGCTCCATCACATAGGTCTGAGGGGCGTCAGCGCCCGGCGCAGCGTCGAGTTTGACGAGCGGCGTAACCTCTTCACTCGCGAACGTGCCGCGATATGCCTCGTCGACACACGCCGAAATTTCTTCGGCCGTGTAATCATTCAGTAACATTCCCAACACATCTTGAGCGATTTCAAAGTACGATTTATCTGCAAGCGAGCTGATATCGAGTTGCTGGGTGCCCAGCTCGTCCGAGACAAACAAACCCCCGTCGGGAGCGATGCCGGTACGGATTGCCACCTTACTTGAGCACGATAAAGTGCGTCCTCGTGTACTATGATAAGTTCCCATATAACACTGCTCCTCGGATGCCTTGGTCCCAATCGGTGAAACCATGGTATCAGAGCGCGCAAAGTAGGTTCGCAGAGGCTTTTTAGAAAGGTAACCTCAAGCCCATGATTAAGATTGCCAAGTTTGGCGGCTCGTCGGTCGCCGACGCCGAACACTTCAAGAAGATTAAGGCCATTGTCGACGCCGACCCTGCCCGCCGTTTTGTGGTGGTTTCTGCCTGCGGTCGCCGCTTTAAGGGCGACACCAAGGTGACCGACCTGCTCTACTTGGTCAACGCGCACGTCAAGTACCACGTGTCGTGCGAGGAGCTGCTCGAGGACATCGGCCAGCGCTACTTTGATATTGCTGACGAGCTAGGGCTCACCTATCCCATCCGCGAGGAGTTCGCGGCCTTTGCCGAGCGCGCCCGCTCGGGCGGCTACTCCACCGAGGAGCTCGTAAGCCGTGGCGAGTACTTCACCGCTCGCCTTATGGCCGAGTACCTGGGTCTGCCGTTCCTGGACGCTGCGACGGTCGTGGCGTTTCATCACGACGGTACGCTCAGCATGAACCGCACCTCCGAGCTGGTGCAGGAGTACGGTCAGCAGGGCGGCTTTGTTATGCCCGGTTTCTACGGCGCGACGCGTGAAGGTCAGATCAAGCTGCTCGACCGTGGTGGCGGCGATATTTCCGGCTCGATCCTGGCCAAGTGCCTGGGCGCCGACCTGTACGAGAACTGGACCGACGTCTCGGGCTTCTATTCTGCCGATCCGCGTATTGTTCCCGAGGCTCAGCCCATTGCGCGCGTTACCTACGAGGAGCTGCGCGAGCTTTCGTACATGGGCGCAAGTGTCCTGCACGAGGAGGCCGTGTTCCCCGTGCGCGAGGCAGGCATTCCGCTGGTCATCAAGAACACCAATGCGCCGCAGGACCCCGGCACCATCATTAGCGAGACGGCTGACGAGGGCGAGGCAGAGCCCATCATTACCGGCGTGACCGGCAAGCGCGGTTTTGTCGCCATCAACGTGGCCCGCGACCGTACCAAGCCCCGTGTCGGCTTTATGCGCCGCGCGCTTTCGGTCTTCGAGCGCTATGACGTTTCCGTCGAGCACATGCCCACCGGTGTCGACCGCTTTGGCGCCGTGGTGCAGGAGCAGGATGTGCACGATTCGCTGTACTCACTCGTGGGCGACATCCAGCAGGAGGTCGAGCCGCTCGAGATCGAGGTTGTCGAGGGCTTGGCGCTCATCGCGACCGTCGGCCGTAACCTGCGCGGCCGTGCAGGTATCTCGGGCCATCTGTTTGGCATGCTTGGCCAGGCCGGCGTGAGCGTGCGCATGATTTCGCAGAGCTGCGACGAGATCAACATCATTATCGGCGTCGAGGAGAAGGACTTTGACCTGGCGATCCAGACCATTTACCGTGCCTTCTCCGACGAGAACGGCATTGTGAAGGTCTCTGACCTGGAGCCCGCCGAGCCGCTCGAGCCCGCTCTGGCTGCGCTGCACAAGTAGCTGCTATCTCGCTAGATTTTTGAGTCATGTCTCAAAAATCTACAGCGGGGCGTTTCGTTTCGGTTTCGTTTCGACGGGGCGGGTTTCGTGCCCGCCCCGTTCTTGTATACACTGGCAACAATAATCGGCCTGCTTGGCGTGCGGGCAAAAGCCACAACCTTTAAAGGGGGAAGCATGAAACAGTACACGGTTGCTATTTTGGGCGCGACGGGGGCTGTGGGCACCCAGATGCTCGAGTGCCTCAACGAGCAGGAGTTCCCGGTTGGCAAGCTCAAGCTGCTGGCAAGTGCACGCTCCGCGGGCAAGACCGTTGAGTTCCGCGGTGAGCAGATCGTGATTGAGGAAGCTTGCCCCGAGGCCTTTGAGGGCTGCGACATCGTGCTTGGCGCCGCTGGTGACGACATCGCGAAGGAGTTGCTGCCCGAGGCCGTCAAGCGCGGCGCCGTCGTGGTCGACAACAGCCACGCCTTCCGCCTGGACCCCGAGGTGCCGCTGGTTGTGCCCGAGATCAATGCCGACGACATCAAGTGGCATCACGGCCTTATCGCCAACCCCAACTGCGCGACCATTATCGGCCTGGTTCCTACATGGCCGCTGCATCAGCTCGCTGGCGTGAAGCGCATGGTCGTCTCGACGTACCAGGCGGCTTCGGGTGCTGGCGCCCCCGGTATGGCCGAGCTCGAGGCTCAGCTGGCCGCCCTGGGCCGTGGCGAGGAGATTCCCGAGCCGCGCGCGTTTGCCGCCCAGCTGGCGAGTAACCTGATTCCGCAAATTGGCGGCGTCAAGGAAGAGGGCTTTACCTCCGAGGAGATGAAGCTGCAAAACGAGGGCCGTAAGATCATGCACCTGCCCGAGTTGCGCGTGAACTGCACCTGCGTGCGCGTGCCCGTGCTGCGCTCGCACTCCGAGAGCATTACGCTTGAGTTCGAGCGTGACATTACGGTTGAGGAGGCCCGTGCTGCGCTGGCTGCCGCTCCGGGCGTGAAGCTGGTTGACGACATGAGCGCCGAGGATGCGCACGATCGCTTCCCCATGCCGATGGATACCTCCGACCAGGACCTGATCTGGGTCGGCCGCGTGCGCCGCGACATCTCGAACCCCGAGGCCGCGCGTGGCATCACCTTCTGGTGCTGCGGCGACCAAATCCGTAAGGGCGCGGCAACCAACGCCGTCCAGATCGCTAAGCTGCTCTGCGAGTAGTGCGACCTGTCCGGCGGGGGCCGGGCCTAGTTTTCAGAACGTCCTCGACCATGTGTGGCGCCTTGTCCTGCTCCTTCGGAGCCGCGGACAAGGCGCCACACTGGTCTGCGGAGTGTTCTGAAAACTAGGCCCGGCCCCCGCCTTCGGTGACTCGGCTG
>UQJA01000135.1 GCA_900541285.1 uncultured Collinsella sp. | reverse complement strand
CCGGCGGCCCCTGCCCGTTAGCCCCAGAATCTTTCCGCAGGACAGAAGGAGGCCCCGCCGCACGTAGTGCGCAACGGGGCCTCCGACATGTCCGAGGACGATTCTGGGGCTAACGGGCAGGGGCCCGCCGAACCAAGTTAGGCAGCCGGGCAGATCTTCTTGAAGAGCTCGATGACGTCGTCGAGCGTTGCCTCGCGCGGGTTACCCGGGAAGCAGGCGTCGGCCATGGCGTCCTTGGCCAGGACCTCGATCTCGTCAGCCTTCATGGCCTCACAGACGTGCGGGATGTTCACGTCGGCGGAAAGCTGCTTGACGGCGGCGATGGCGGCATCGGCGGCCTCGGCGGTGCTCATGCCCGTGGTGTCAACGCCCATGGCGACGGCAACCTTGGCCAGGCGCTCAGCGCAAACCGGCTTGTTGAACTCCATGGCGATCGGCAGCAGCATGGCGCAAGCGACGCCGTGCGGGGTGTCGTAGTGAGCGGACAGGGTGTGAGCCATGGCGTGGTCGATGCCCAGGCCAACGTTGGAGAAGCCCATGCCGGCGACATACTGGCCAAGGGCCATGCCCTCGCGGCCGGAGCCGGGCTGACCGGACTTGGCCTCGGCGACGGAGTCGCGCAGGTTCTCGCTGATCAGCTTAATAGCCTCAAAGTGGAACATGTCGGAGAGCTCCCAAGCGCCCTTGGTGGTATAGCCCTCGATGGCGTGGGTCAGAGCGTCCATGCCGGTGGAAGCGGTCAGACCGGCGGGCATGGAAGCCATCATATCGGGGTCGACGACGGCGACCTCGGGGGCGTCGTTGGTGTCGACGCACACGAACTTGCGGACCTTCTCGGGGTCTGTGATGACGTAGTTGATGGTCACCTCGGCAGCGGTACCGGCGGTCGTCGGCACGGCGATGGTGAACACGGCATGGTTCTTGGTGGGAGCAACGCCCTCGAGGCTGCGGACATCGGCGAACTCGGGGTTGTTGATGATGATGCCGATGGCCTTGGCGGTGTCCATGGAGGAGCCACCACCGATGGTCACGATAGCGTCAGCCTCGGCGGCCTTGAAGGCCTCGACGCCGTCCTTGACGTTCTGAATCGTGGGGTTGGGCTTAATCTCGGAGTAGAGGCTCCAAGCGATGCCGGCGGCGTCGAGCTCGTCGGTCACCTTAGCGGTAACGCCAAACTTAACCAAATCGGGGTCGGAGCAGACGAAGATCTTCTTGTAGCCGCGACGCTGGAGCTCGCCGGGGATCTCCTTGATGGCGCCGGAACCATGATAAGAGATGGTATTGAGAACGAAACGATTAGCCATTGATAGCCTCCCATCGTGTGCGGGGCATCCATTACGCCCCACGCTATGAGTCCCATCCTAACGCTTTTGAAACAAAAAACGCGTGAGAACATCAAAAGTGTTAAAGCGTTTCAACAGATGATGAAAAATATTGCGGCAAAGGGACAGCCCCTTTGCCGCATTCGGTTACTTTCGGCAGCCCTCTTTCCAAGCCTCGGCCGCAACCTTCCAGCGTAAGCGCAAATCGCGCTCGCGGTCGATGAACATGATGGCAAACGCGACAAACAGCAGCAAGCTCGCCACGACGATGGCGTGCAGGCCCATGCGCTCAATACACCAGTTGCCCAACACGGCGCCAAACACAAAGGTAAAGATCACGCCAAAGTACAGCAGGCCGTTTTCCAAAAAGCCGCGCCTGTGGGTGATGATGTAATCGTCCACGTTTTGCAGCGCGTTGCGCAAGTTGCCGATGCACATGGTCGTAGCGATGCCGTGACCGTGGATCTTGCGGAAGCTCTCAACTTGCATACCGCAGGCAAACGAGGTGAGGCAGTTGGCGAGCAGGTTGAAATTGCCGCCGGGGATAAAGCTCACGCCCAGCAAGATAACGGCTTCAAAGAACACCGTCACTTGGCGCCAGTGAATCACGCTGCCAAACCGCTCGTGTACCAGATCGGCAAGCATAATGCCCACGGCAAACGACACCACGGGGAAGAAATAGCGTCCCGCAAGTGCCCAGTTGCCCTCCGAGATGCTCACGCCCACGAGCAGGATGTTGCCTGTCTGCGCGTTGGCGAAAACATGATCGCGCCCAATGTACGAATAGACGTCCATAAAGCCACCGGCGAGCGCCAAGATAATGCCCAGCTCGATGGACTCCGATATCTGTTTGGCACGCTGCATCGTCGTGCATCCTCCTTGTTGACGACTCTCTCGTGCGTTGGCGGAAACATAGCCGCCGTTCATACTGTAACCCATTGACAACATGGCGTGCGCGCGAGACGGGTTCTCCAACGCGCAGATACACAGTCTGGAAACAAACAGCGGGCGCGGCGCCGACACCCGACGCCTCGTGTACTCCACCAGTCTTTTTAGCGCCGTCCCAAAAAGACTGGTTACAATTACGTGCAGCATACAGACACCGGGAGGGATCGTGGCAAAAAAGCCTCAGCACGCTCAGAACAACCAGCGCAGTCAACAGGGCAAACAGGGCCAGCAGCAAAAGCGTGGCGGTAAGGCGCAGGCCACGGTCGCCCGCACCAAGCATTCCCAAGCGACGCCCGCCCGCCCCTGGCGACCGGGCCGCGATAAGTTCCTCCCCGTCAGCCGCGCCGACATGGATGCGCGCGGCTGGGACCAGTGCGACTTTGTCTACATCTGCGGCGACGCCTACGTGGACCATCCCAGCTTTGGTATGGCCATCGTCAGCCGCGTACTCGACGCACACGGCTACAAGGTGGGCATCATCTGCCAGCCCGATTGGACCGACCCCGCCAGCATCACCGTGCTCGGCGAGCCGCGCCTGGGCTTTCTCGTCAGTGCCGGCAACATGGACTCCATGGTCAACCACTATTCGGTGACCAAGCACCGCCGCCACACCGACGCCTACACTCCCGGTGGCGAGGAGGGGCACCGTCCCAACCGAGCTGTCACGGTCTACGGCAACCTCATCCGCCAGACGTTCAAGGACGCCCCCATCATCATCGGCGGCATCGAGGCGAGCCTGCGCCGCCTGGCCCACTACGACTACTGGCAGGACAAGCTCAAGCGCTCGGTACTGCTCGACTCGGGCGCCGACATCCTCATCTACGGCATGGGCGAGCACGCGATCGTCGAGATCGCCGACGCGCTCGACGCGGGACTGCCCGTCGATCAGATCACCTATATCAACGGCACCGTCTACCGCACAGGCTCGCTCGACGAGGTCTACGACTACGATCTGCTGCCCAGCTGGGACGACCTTACCGCCGACAAGCTCAACTACGCGCGCAGCTTTAACGTGCAGCAACAGAATATGGACCCCATCACCGGGCATCGCCTGGTAGAGCCCTACCCCAACAGCGTCTATGTGGTGCAAAACCCGCCGTCGGCGACGCTCACTACCGATGAGATGGACGAGGTGGCCGAACTCCCCTACGCACGCGACTGGCATCCCGATTACGACGCGACGGGCGGCGTGCCGGCCTTTGCTGAGATCAAGTTTTCCATAAGCTCCAACCGCGGCTGTTTTGGTGAGTGCTCGTTTTGCGCCCTCACCTTCCACCAGGGCCGCGTGTTGCAGATGCGCAGCCACGACTCGATCATGCGCGAGGCCGAGCTGCTCACGCGCGATCCCGAGTTTAAGGGCTATATCAACGACGTGGGCGGACCGACGGCCAACTTTAGCCGCCCCGCCTGCGACAAGCAGCTCAAGCACGGCGTGTGCAAGAACAAGCGCTGCCTGTGGCCGAGCGTGTGCAAGAACATGGTGGTCGACGAGACCGGCTACACGCAGCTGCTGCGCGACCTGCGCCAGCTGCCGGGCGTCAAGAAGGTCTTCGTCCGCAGCGGCATCCGCTTTGACTACACCATGGCCGATGCCTCGGACGAGTTTTTGCGCGAGCTGCTGGAACACCATGTCTCGGGCCAGCTGCGCGTAGCGCCCGAGCACGTGAGCGACGCGGTACTGTCCGTGATGGGCAAGCCGAGCCGAGCTGTCTACGACGCATTCTGCCGTAAATTTGAACGCTTGAATCGCGAATACGGACTCAAGCAGTACGTGGTGCCGTATCTGATCTCGAGCCACCCCGGCTCAACGATGAAGGAAGCCGTGGACCTTGCCGAAGCCGTGCGCGACATGGGTTACATGCCCGAGCAGGTGCAGGACTTCTACCCCACACCGTCCACCATGTCGACGTGCATGTACTACACCGGCGTGGACCCGCGCACCATGAAACCGATCTATGTGGCGCGCGACCCGCACGAGAAGGCCATGCAGCGCGCGCTCATCCAGTATCGCAAGCCCGAGAACTACAAGCTGGTACGCGAGGCGCTGGAAAAGGCTGGCCGTCGCGACCTGATCGGCTACACCAAGCATTGCCTGATCCGTCCCGTGCCGCCGCGCCCGGGCGAGACGTCTGCTGGCGGTGGGCATGGCGCAGCCAAGAAGGGCGGCAAGGCCCACGGTGGCGCCGCTGGCAAGGGGCCTAAGGGCAGCAAGGGGCACAGCGGCATGTCGCGCGCGCAGAACACTGCCGGGCGCAACCGTGCAGCTCAGGGGCGTCAGGGTGCCAACGGAGGCGGACGCCGCAACTAGCGCGGCGAGGCGG
>UQJA01000134.1 GCA_900541285.1 uncultured Collinsella sp. | reverse complement strand
AGCGGTTGATTCCGCGCAAACAAAAACCACCACAAAGGTGCCTGTCCCCTTTGTGGTGGTTTTAAGTGGCGCGGGCGGTTAGGCCTGGAAGGTATCGTGGTCGGGGGCGAAGGACTGCATGGCTGCGATGGTGCGGTCGAAGAGCTCAGGAAGCTCCCAGCCCAGCATCTCGGCGCCCTGCGAAATCACGTCGCGCGAGCAGCCGGCGGCAAAGCGCTTGTCCTTGAACTTCTTCTTGAGCGACTTGGTCGTAAAGTCCATGACGCTTTTGCTCGGACGCATGATAACGGCGGCCCCGATCAGGCCGGTAAGTTCGTCGCACGCAAATAGGATCTTCTCCATCTGCGACTCGGGTTTGGGCAGCGAGGTGTTGAAGTCCGAGGTATGCGTCTGGATGGCACGGATGAGCTCGGGCGATGTGCCCTCGCCCTCCAGAATCTCGGCAGCATAGATGGTGTGGTTCATGGGGTCGTCCTCATGCTCCTCCCAATCCAAGTCGTGCAGCAGGCCGACGATGCCCCAAAACTCCTCGTTCTCGGGGTCGAACTCGCGCGCAAAGTAGCGCATGGTGCCCTCGACCGTCTCGCCATGGGTGATGTGGAACGGGTCTTTGTTGTGCTCGTTAAGCAGTTCAAACGCGCGGTCGCGGGTGATTCCGGCGGTAAGCGGCTCTGCCATAAGAGACTCCTTGTGCTCGTGGGTATTGATAAGAATGAATACTACTAGAACAAGAAAACCACCACAAAGGTGCCTGTTCCCTTTGTGGTGGTTTTTGGCGCGGATGGGTTAGTTGAGGGCGGCTTGGGCTAGGCGGGCTTCGGCGGCCTCCTCGGTGACACCAAGGGCCACGGCGAACTCCTCGATGGAGCGGCGTTTGGCCTCCTTGAGTACGCGCATGTAGTAGGAGCTGGGTTTTTTATCAGCTTCCTCGGCCTGGCGAATGCGGTGCATCATGGTCTTTGCCACGCGGACCGTCTCGGGCGCACCCAGCTTGAGCTGCTGCTTAAAGTGCGTCTCCTCAAGCGAGCTGTTGCGCTCGGTAAAGGTGTCGCACTCCAGCTCGTCATAGTGGCTCAGCAGGTGCTCGGCATCTTGCTGCGAGATGGCGGCGTGCAAACGGTCGGCCTGCGCCACGGGGTACATGAGGATCGTCTGCGCATGTCCCTGCTTGGTCTCGAGCAGTAGCATGGGCTGCGGTGTGTCGTCCCTAAAACCGACGACGGTGCAGACTCCCTGACCCGGATGAATGACGTGTTGACCGATTGAGAACATGCTACCTCCAACTTATACGAATTTACGTATGTCTAGAATAACACGCTGACGTGCGCAAACCCTTACTTTATGCAGGAAAAGCACACAACTCCGATAGGTAAGAGTATTCGATAATAGACGCAGCTCATTCACACCTTTATGCATTTTCAACGCTTGCATAATCTGCAGGCAGACCGGCATCTTTGAGTGACTCCATACAAGCTGTAGTCAATTTTGTGCATATGCAATATCGATTGGCTTTACCCTGCGACAGTGCCCGTCGCTTGTGATAGAGTGCTACAAACTCTGGCTTTTGCCCTACGAGTGACCAAGAGCTCGGGGGCTTTAACACAAGGAGGATCTATGCCCGAGAAGATTGAAGAGCTGGTACGCGCTGCGCTTGCTGCGGCCCAGGAGGCCGGCGACCTTTCCGCATTTGAACTTGACGATTGCGCCATCGAGCGACCGGCTGACACTTCTCATGGCGAGTGGACCTCCACCATGGCCCTGAAGTCCGCCAAGCTGGCTCACTGTGCCCCGCGCAAGATCGCCGAGGCCATCGTTGCCCATATGCCCGAGGACCCCGCGATCGAGAAGGTCGAGATCGCCGGCCCTGGCTTCATCAACTTCTACCTCTCCGTTGCCGTCAAGAACGCCATCTTTGGCGAGGCCCGCGAGAAGGGCATGGACTTCGCTAAGTCCAACGTCGGTGGCGGCCTGAAGACCCAGGTCGAGTTCGTCTCCGCCAACCCCGTCGGCCCCATGCACATCGGCCATGGCCGCTGGGCCGCTCTGGGCGACTCCCTTTGCCGTGTTATGGACCACGCCGGTTACGACATCCAGCGTGAGTTCTACATCAACGACCACGGCTCTCAGATGAACACCTTCGGCAACTCCATCAGCACGCGCTATATGCAGCTTGCCGACATCATCGCCAAGCAGGGCGTGGATATCGACGAGGCTCACAAGTTGCTGATCGCCGACCGCGACGCCTTTGTTGCCGACGAGAACGACGAGCACCCCGAGACCCATCCGTATCAGGACAACTTTGCCGAGACTCTGGGCAAGGACTCCTACGGCGGCGACTACATCATCGACGAGGCTGCCGAGTTCTGGCGCACCGACGGCGATAAGTGGGTCGACGCCGATCCTCAGGAGCGCATGGAGAGCTTCCGCGAGCGCGGCTATGTGAAGATGGTCGACAACATGCGCGACCTCTGCCACGCCGTCAATTGCGACTTCGATCGTTGGTACTCCGAGCGTTCGCTGTACGTGAAGGACACCGAGGGTGAGACCGCCGGCACCTCCGCCGTCGACCGCGCTTTTGAGAAGCTCGACAAGATGGGCTACCTCTACACCAAGGACGGCGCCCTGTGGTTCCGCTCCACCGACCTGGGCGATGACAAGGACCGCGTCCTGATCAAGTCCGACGGCGAGTACACCTACTTCGCCTCCGACGTTGCCTATCACTGGGATAAGTTCCAGCGCGTCGACCACGTCATCGACATCTGGGGCGCCGACCACCACGGCTACATCGAGCGCGTCCGCTGCGTCTGCGACGCTCTGGGTTACCCCGGCAAGTTTGAGGTTCTGCTGGGCCAGCTCGTCAACCTGCTGCGCAACGGCAAGCCCGTCCGTATGTCCAAGCGCAAGGGCACCATGGTGACCCTGCAGGAGCTCGTCGACGAGGTTGGCTCCGACGCCGCTCGTTACACGCTCATCTCCAAGAGCTCCAACCAGATGGTTGACTTCGATATCGAGGCCGTTAAGAAGCGCGACAACTCCAACCCGGTGTACTACGTGCAGTACGCTCACGCCCGCGTGTGCTCCATCCTGCGCCGTGCCGCTGACGTTACGCCCGAGCAGGCTGACGAGATGGGCATGAAGGCCGTCGCCGCCAAGGCCGTCGGTGAGAACGTCGATTACTCGCTGCTGACCGACCCGACCGAGCTCGCCCTTTCGCGTAAGCTCAACGAGCTCACCGACCTCATCGCCAGCTGCGCTCGCGACCGCGCCCCGTTCCGTCTGACGCACTTTGCTGAGGAGCTCGCCGGCGACTTCCACAGCTTCTACGCTGCCTGCCAGGTTCTGCCGAGCGAGGGCCGTCCCGTCGACCCCGAGCTTTCGCGCGCCCGTCTGGCCGCTTGCGACGCCGTCCGCGTGACGCTCGCCCTGGTGCTCACCCTTGTTGGTGTCTCCGCTCCCGAGCAGATGTAATCATCGAGTCATTTGACCGCGCAGGTTTGGTTTAACTGAGCCTTGAAAGCCCGATCTCCCACGGAGGTCGGGCTTTTTTGCAAACGCCGACGTATTGACGAATTTAGAACTGCTGGAAATACGAAACTATGTCGATTTACTACGATGAATTGAGGTATTCCAACCACGCCGGCTTTTCGCTAAAAAGTGCAAGGCATCTACCTGCGGTTTTAGTTCAACAAGTTTCGGAGTGGTCGCGGTTGAGCGATTCATCGTAGTAAACCGCCATAGTTTTGGCGGAGGCAGTCAGATTTGTGGGTGTTAAACCAAAGAGTGTCCCTTTTGACTAGTCGTTTAAGAACGTCCCCAATGACTAAGTTGCAGGTGGCGGCGGTTGTGTTACACTAACGCTGCGTATATGACGCAAATATCTCGATACAGATCAATGATGTCCGTCGGTATTTGACGGAGCTAGACTGTTTAGCCGCCCTGAAGGTTTATGCAGGGAGCATGTGATCACAGGGCTTGAAAAGAAAGTTGAGCAAACACTGTGTCTGATCAACAGCAAGAAAACGAAATAACGACGACGCAAGCCGCTCCCGCTGCACCGGTTGCGTCGGACCAGGTCGCGGCGCCCGCGCAAGCCTCGGCTCCTGAGACGCCTAAGGCTGCTTCGACGCCTACGCCTGTAGCGGCTGAGAAGGCCGTGTCTGCAACTGGTGAGGAGGCTGCTCCGGCAAAGCCCAAGCGTACGCGCCGCACGGCCAAGCCTGCCGATGACGGCGAGGAGGTCACCAAGCCCAAGCGCCGTACCACGCGCACGACGCGCGCCAAGCGTACCGTTGCAGCTGACTCCTCGGCGCCGATTTCCGATGAGGTCGCGCAGGCACGTGCGTTGGCGCAGATTAGCGAGGCTCAGGTGGTGCGCGCCCGCCGTCGTGCTGCCGAGCGCGAGGCCGCGGCTCTGACCGAGCTTGCAGCTCCGTCTGTGCCCGAGACCCCTGCCGCCACCGAGACCCCTGCCTCCGACCTGCCGACCGAGAAGCCGGCACCGCGCACACGCCGTCGCACGGCTGCTAAGGCCGAGCAGGTTGCTGAACAGGTAACCCCCGAGCTCACTGAGGCTTCGGTCCGTTCCGCGGCAGGGGAGGGCACATCGCCTGTTGAGCCCGCTGCGCCTGTCGAGGCCAGCGAAGTTCCCGTTGTCGATCCGGCTTTGCGCCCGCACCGTCGCGGTCGCAAGCCCAAGGCGTTCGTCGAGGCCGAGAAGGCCGCAGCCGCA
>UQJA01000133.1 GCA_900541285.1 uncultured Collinsella sp. | reverse complement strand
TGGCCGCAACCGATACAATCGCGAATGGGCTTGGCGCCCAGCTGAAACACCTCGGTATCAATGCCTTCGGCATTGAGCTGCTCGGCGACCTCGGCGAGTGCGCGGGCGGTGTTGCCGTTTGCCTTGGGGCTGCCATTGACCAAAAGAACCTTCATCACAAACTCCCTCTGCTGTCGGTGACTTCTGCGGAGGATTATCGCACGAGAGGGCAGATGGCGTGGGGCGCGATGTGAAACGGCTTGTGTTTCACATCGCGCCCCACGACGCTAGTTCAGCTTGGTGCCCGGTACTTGCGGTGCCTCTTTAAGCAACGCTTTGAGCTCGTTCAAAATGGAAACGGGCTGACGGTCGACGCCGTCCAGATGGAGCGTGGCCACGCGAATGGGCGGCTGATATTCAAGCGAGCCGATGAGCACGGGAGAACCCAGGAACCGCTCGATGTCGCCTGCGATCTCATCGATTGCCTCGGGGCCGAGCTCATCGAAGAGTGCCACGAACATCGGCCCCGTCGAGCGGAACAGGCGGCCCTTGCCGCGCGAACAATCCATGAGGCAGGCGGCGCTTTCGGCGAGCACGCGGTCGCCTGCATCGAATCCAAAGTGGGCATTGACCTCGGCGATATCGTCGACCTTAATGGCAATAAAGCCTGCCTCGTGCGGCACACGGCGCATCTCTCCAATAGCGTTGACCAGCGCGTGGACATCGCCCAGGCCGGTCACGGAATCGGTCGTATCCGCTAGGCTTCGGTTGACGATAATGCCCACATACATGCTGGGCTCGGTATCGGTGCCGTCCAAGCGGTAGCCCGTGCAGTCGCAAAGCACGTATTTTCCGGTGGCATCCATTACGCGATACTGCATGTAGTGGAAGTGCCACGTGCCGTTTATCACCATGTCGAGCTCGGCGCGTACGTTGTCGCGGTCCTCGGGATGAACGCGGGCAAGCCACATATCGACCGAATTAAAAGGATGCTGGGAGGGCAGGTCAAAATCGCGCACGGCGTTAACCGACCATTGCGATTCGCCCGTATCGAGGTTAAGGATGAACGGATAGCGCGTCTCGGAGCTCATGGAGATCGCTTGGAACACCCGGTCGTTGCAGGGAAGCTGATCGACGATTGGGCGTTGCGGCGCGTCATTGTCTTTCGGTTGCTGCACACGATGCATAAGCTTATAGCGATACATCTTGCGATCGGCATCCATCGTCATCTGGCGACGCGTGTCGCCGGCAAGTGGATCGACGCGCGAGCAGCCAAAGCTAAAGCTGCCGATCATAGGCGCCTTGCCACCTGAGCTCGCCTCGATCAGTCCGGTACGTACCTGTTCCAAGCGCTGCTCGAGTTCAGTCTCGTTTGCGGAGAGCGAGATGAGCACAAACTCGTCTCCACCGATACGGAACAGCATCTCATCGTGCTCCATGGCTTCGGAGAGCGTGCGGCAGATACCCAGAATATAGCGATTGCCTTCGGCGTGGCCAAACCTATCATTGCAATGTTTGAGATGGTCGATGTCAATATAGGCGCAGGTGAAGGGGTCGCCTTTGCGCCAGAGTTGCTCGACGTGACGGTCGAGTCCGCTGCGGTTGCCCAAGTTGGTGAGCGGGTCGATATAGGCGTTGCTCTCAAGCAGCCGGCGCTCTTGTTGCAGGATGGCATGCGTCTTTTGCAGTTGCTCGCCAACGGCGCGTAGTTCAGCAGGCAGCGCGGCAACATCGAGTTCGGCGGTCGAGATGCCATTCGCAAGTCGCTGAAGATAGGCAATAATCGATTGCTCACCCAGGCGATATGACTCGTTCATGATGGATAACCTCCTTGGGCGGAACAACGGTTTGTATCATATCCCCAATTCGGTTTGAATTGGGGATATAAGTTAGCTAATGGAGACAAATGCCCCCTTCGGCGGTGGCGTTTTGCTCGCGAGCGTACCAGTTGTTATTGCCACCATCGAGCAATGCCTCAAAATCCTTCGCCGGCATGGGGCGGTAGTAGAGGAAGCCCTGAGCGTAGCGGGCGCCCATGTGGCGTAGCATGCTCGCCTGCTCATTTGTCTCGACGCCTTCGACCACGACGGGCAGATGGAGCGACTGCGCCATTTCGAGCATCGATGAAATGATCTGCGTGCTGCGGCCTTGATCGCGGTCGGTGGGCACAATCTGCCAAATGTACTTGTCGAGCGTCACCATAAAGCCGCTTTCCTCGAGTGCGGGGATATGGGTGCGCATACTGTGGGCGGCTATTATTCGACAAGCGGTAGCGCGACGATGCGATGTTCGATAAAAATGCGACTGGGACGATATATGTTGACGGGTATACTTGTCCCGTTTTAAAACGCAGGAACGGAGATGGTCGCATGGCACAGTCAAATATGACGCGCACGGTGGGGCTGGCGCTCGAGGGAGGCGGCTACCGCGGTATGTATACGGCGGGCGTGCTCGACGTTTGGATGGAGCACGGTTTGACCTGCGACCATATGGTGGGCGTCTCGGCGGGCGCGGCGTTTGGTTACAACTTTAAATCGCACCAGATCGGCCGCGCCATTCGCTACAACAAGGCCTATTGTGCCGACAAGCGCTACGCAAGCGTGACCAGCTGGCTGCGAACCGGCGATATGTTCAATGCCGACTTTGCTTATCACGAGGTGCCTATCGAGCGCGATCCCATCGACTTGGAGGCGTATCGCGCCTGCCCCATGCGATTTACGTGCGTGTGTACCGATATCGAGACGGGCAAGGCCGTCTATCACGACCTGCCCTATGGCGATGAGCGCGATATCGAGTGGATCCGGGCGTCGTCGGCAATTCCCGTGGCGACGCGTCCCGTTGCTATTGACGGGCATAAATATCTGGATGGTGGCGTGGCCGATTCTATTCCCAGCGCATGGCTGTTTGCGCAGGGGTATGACCGCAATATCGTGGTACTTACGCAGCCGGCGGGCTTTGCGAAGCAGCCCAACAGCGTGATGCCCATGCTGCGGCGTGTGTTCCGTCACTATCCGGAGTTTGTCGCAGCGCTTGAGCATCGGCATGAGGTCTACAATGCCACGCTCGATGACCTGGCACGTCGCGAGGCTGCCGGCGAGATCTTTGTGGTGCGGCCGAGCGAATCGGTGAAGGTGCCGTCGCTGTGTCGCGAGCCCGATGAACTTGAGCGCATCTACCAGATTGGTCGCCGCGATGCGGAGGCGACCTTGCCGGCACTGGAGGCATATCTGGCAGGGTAGAGGCTGCTGCCGCCATCTCGGCGGAAAGCGCATCCCGGAATGGAGACCCAAACTGGGATGCGCTTTCCATTGCTGAAGTTATGGGGCTGCGGAGCAACTGCTCGGCTTAGACTTACGCCTGCTGCCAGGTGTCGACGAGCTCCTTGGCGGCGGCGTAGGGGTCATCGGCGCTGCAGACGGCGCTCACCACAAAGAAGCCATCGACGCCGGTGGCCTTGAGCTGTGGCAGGTCGGCCGTCTTGACGCCGCCGCCCACCACGATGGGCACGGGGCTTGCTGCGTGGAGGGCGGCCAGGTCCTCAAAGCTCTTGGTGATGATAGAGCCATCGGCCGCGCGTCCGCAGTCGCGCTTGGTCTCGGTCTCGTGGAGTGGGCCGATGCCCAGGTAGTCGACTAGGCTCATGTCGGCGGTCTTGACGTACTCGAGCATCTCCTCGCAACGGGCCGAAAGGCCCACGATGGCGTCGGGCCCCAGCAGCTTGCGACAGACCTCGACGGGAATGTCGCTCTGACCCACGTGCACGCCGTCGACAGCAATGCCCTGCTCGCGCGCGGCGAGTACGCAGTCCAGGCGGTCGTCAATCAGCAAAGCGACCTGACCGGTCTTGCCAGCCTGTGCGATTGCCTGCGCGGCGTCGCCGGTCAGCGCAATGATCTCGCGGGCGCTTGCCACCTTGGAGCGCACCTGGATGCAGGTAAAGCCGGCGTCGAGTGCCTGGGCCACCATATCGCCCACGGGGCGCCCGAGCGTGTTTTCGGGGCCGAGTACCAGATAGGCCGAGATATCAAGGTTGTCGCGGATGCTCATCGTGCTTCCTCCTGCTTCTTGATCTGTGCTTCCATGCGCTCGAGTTTGCCGGTCATGGTGTCGGTAAATCCGGGTCGAATATCGGCTTTGAGCACGACTTCGGTGCGGATTCCCTTGCTCGCCAACACAAAGGTTGCGTCGCGCACGACCTGCATGACCTCGTCCCAGTCGCCCTCGATTTCGGTGAACATCGAGGTGGTGCGGTTGGGAAGGCCGCTCTCGCGAATGACACGCACGACCTCGGCGACCTCAGCGGACAGCTCATCGCCGGTGCCGCACGGGGCGATGGCCACGGCGACGAGTGTGTTCATTCCGGCAGCAGTTGCGGGCTCGGACATGGCCTATGCCTCCTCGAGCTCGAGTTGGTTATCAGCGATATCTTGGGCGGTCGCGCGGTAGAGCTCATCGATAAAGGCGACCTTAAAGCTTGCCGGGGCATCGGCGACAGCGGCGGCACGCGTGCCGGCAACGTTGTAGACCGCGGTGCCGCAGATGGCTGCCGTAAACGGGTCGGTGGCACAGGCGTACACGGCCAGCACGCCGCCCTGCGAGCAACCGCAGCCGGTGATCTTGGACATGAGCGGGCTGCCGCCGTGGGACTTGGCCACGGTCGTGCCGTCGGTAATCAGGTCGACTTCGCCCGAGACCACAACGGCGCCGCCGGTGTAGCGGGCGAGCGCCACGGCGGCAACGCCGGGGGCGGGCAACCTGTCGGTGGGATCTTCCCCAT
>UQJA01000132.1 GCA_900541285.1 uncultured Collinsella sp. | reverse complement strand
GAGTTCCGCACGAGCCGGAGAGCACTTAATGTGCTCTCCGTGCGAGCAGGACTGTAGAGCAGGAAACCTTGTATACGCCCGCCCGCTCCCGAGGGGCATCTCTCATGCAAAAACTTTTGTTGGGTAAAGTTCGAGGTCAGTGGCGTTTTATACCGAGAAATTCAAAAAAAGTTGAAAATTCATTACATATTTGCGTTGACTTTAGGTAACTAAAGTTTCATACTGCTTTTCATCCACTGGGGGATGTGAACACGCACGGATCGTTCACATCATGATTGAAGAGGATTTCTTAGACATGTTCACGCATCAGCTAAACATTATCAGCGTAGTAATTATCTGATGCGGGTTAGCACATACAGCTAGCCCGTACGATAACGGGCGGCTGATGAAGATGAGGGCCGTCGAGCGCAACCGACGGCCCTCATTTTTTATGTCTAGGAAGTTCTTTTTAGAGGAGGAAATGTAATGAACGGAGTTTTGCTCATGGTTGTGGCCGCGGCGGTGCTCGCCTGCGGCTATCTGGGCTACGGCCGCTGGCTGGCCAACAAGTGGGGCGTTGACAAAGAGGCCCTCACGCCGGCCAAGCGCATGAAGGACGGCAAGAGCTTCTCGCCCGTCTCCGCCTTTACCGCGTTCTCGCACCAGTTCAGCTCGATCTGCGGTGCTGGCCCTGTCACGGGTACGATCGTCGCCATGGCCTTTGGCTGGCTGCCCGTCGTGCTCTGGGTCCTCGTCGGCGGCATCTTCTTTGGTGCCGTCCACGACTTTGGTGCCCTGTACGCTTCGATGAAGAACAACGGCAAGTCGCTCGCTCAGCTCATCGAGAAGTACATCGGCAAGACCGGCCGTCGCCTGTTCCTGCTGTTCTGCTGGCTGTTCTGCATCATCGTCATCGCCGCTTTCACCGACATGGTCTGCAAGACGTTCATGTTCACCCCGGCCGTTGACGCTTCTGGTGCTGCTACCGGTGCCATCGACTTCACCAAGTCCTATGCCGCCGGCTGCGCTGGTACCATCTCCATCCTGTTCACCTTCGTCGCTATCGCCTTTGGTTGGGCCCAGAAGAAGTTCAACCTCACCGGCGCTGCCGAGTTCGTCACCGGCGTGGTCCTCATGGTTCTCATGTTCGCCGTCGGTATGCAGTTCCCGGTCTACCTGGATAAGTTCCAGTGGTTCGCCGTCGTCATGGTCTACCTGGTCTTCGCTGGCGCTATGCCCATCCAGATGCTCAAGACCCCGCGTGACTACCTCACTTCCATCATGATGATCGTCATGATCGTCTGCGCTGTCCTCGGCATCGTCGTCCTGGGCGTCAACGGTCAGGCCACTATCACCGCTCCGGTCTTCACCGGCTTCTCCACTGCCTCCGGCATGATGTTCCCGGTCCTGTTCGTCTCCGTCGCTTGCGGTGCTCTCTCCGGTTTCCACAGCCTCGTTTCTTCCGGCACCTCTTCTAAGCAGGTCGAGAAGGAGCAGGACGCCGTCAAGGTCGGTTACGGCGCCATGATCGTCGAGTCCTTCGTCGGCATCCTTGCCATCATCGTCGCCGGCATCATGTTCTCCGACATGAACACCGCCGGTACCGGCGCCCTCAACGCCGGTGTCGCTTCCACCCCGTTCCAGATCTTCGCCGCTGGCATCTCCCGCGGTATGCAGGCCTTCGGTGTTGACGGCACGCTCGCTACCGTCTTTATGACCATGAACGTCTCCGCTCTGGCCCTGACCTCGCTCGACGCCGTCGCCCGCATCGCCCGCACTTCGTTCTCCGAGTTCTTTGCCCAGACCAACGATGCCCTGGCCATCGAGTCCAAGGCCGGCTACATGAAGGTCCTCGGCAACCCCTGGTTCGCCACGGTCGTTACCCTGCTTCCCGGTCTCGCCCTCGCTTTTGGTGGCTATGCCAACATCTGGCCGCTCTTTGGTGCTTCCAACCAGCTGCTCGGCGGCATGACCATGATCACCCTCGCCGTGTTCTGCAAGTGCACCGGCCGCAAGGGCTGGATGCTCTACGTGCCCGTCGTCTTCCTGCTCTGCTGCACCTTCACCTCGCTGGTCCAGAGCGCCATGGGCTGCATGGCCGCTGTCCAGGCTTACGGCTTCTTCGGCACCATCCCGGCTACCGCCACCACGGCCGCCGTCTCCGTCGCCGCCACCAAGGGCCTGCAGCTTGTCTTCGCCGTCCTGCTGATGGTCCTGGGCCTCATCGTTGCCGTTAACTGCCTCAAGGAGTTCTTCGGCAAGGAGGCCGGTTCCATGCCTGACGAGGATCCCGAGTGGTCCGAGATGGGCAAGGCCGAGTATGGCCGCACTGCTGCTGCCGAGGCTCCCGTCGACGCCGAGGCCGCCAAGGCTTAGTCGACCTGACGCGTTGAACGTCACATCTATATGACTCGGAAAGACCGGGTCCGCGACTTCGCGGGCTCGGTCTTTTTTTTCATGCAAAAGCGGGTGACGCTCGAGTGTTCTCGCAGATGTTTTGCATGGATAAGGGCGCGCGTTGTACCATATGGACGTATATGTGTGCATATGAAAGGGGCCCCGTGGCCAAGACGGTATATTCCGATAACCAAAATAATGTCGATGCCCTGGCTGAGCGTCTGAGCAGCCAGACGTCGCTTTCTGCCGAGCGTGCCAAGCTGGTTGCCTACGACCTGCTTTGCCGCAAGGCGCTCAAGATTAAGTCGAGTGCGCTGGCGCAAATTTTTCGCTCCGTCGATAAGGAATGTGACACCAAGGCAATGCGCGATGAGCTTATCGCGGCAAATATTGTGACCAAGATCGAGGGTAGCGGCATTAACGGGCGCCCGGCGTTCTATACCATCAATGCCGAGATCCGCGATGCCCAGGAGCAGCCTGCCGAGTCCGTCGAGGATTTTGTCGTCGAGGATTCCGCTGACGTGCCTGCTGTGGAAGAAGCTGCTCCGCGTGAGCATGTCGATACCGATGAGTTGCTCGATGAGAACGTCGTGCGTGCCTTTACGGCCAAGGCAGGACGCGGCGGTTTTGGCGGGGGCGGCAAGCGCGATGCGCAGCGCCGCGCCCAGCAGGAGCGCTTCCGTCGCGCCGTTGCTCAAAAGGGTGAGACGGATGCTGAGGCCGTCGAGGAAAAGCCCGTTGGGATGCAGGAGCCGACTCGCACTCAAGAGCATGCTGGGATCCAGGAGCCCAAGCGTCGCCGCGGTGCCCATTTTAAGGCCGAGCAGCGAGGTATTGCATGCGAGGTCCAGGATTCCGCCGAGGCTGCTGACGCGTCCGATGAACCGGCCAAGAAGGCTCCGGGTTCATGCCGTCCCGGACGTGGTTTTGCGGGGCGCGCGTATCCCGTAAGGCGTCAGGAGAAGAGCGAACCGGCTTCGACCACTCAGGACGAGAAGGACGAGAAGGCCGTTGAGCCGGCGGCTCGCGAACAGAAGCCTGTTGAGCCGCAGCTTGAGGTCGATGCCGAGGCCAAGGGCCAGCAGCCTACTGATGAGCAGGCGGAGCAGGGCGCGTCGAGCAAGCCTCGCCGCCGTCGCCATCGTGGGGGCCGCAGTTCCCATGCCGAGACTGCAGCCGAGAAGACCACGCCGCAGGACGAAGATGCGAAGGTCGAGGTTTCTTCGGGGCAGCCTAAGCGCCAGCCGGCGAAGGAGAGCAAGTCCAATCGTCCGCAGAAGCAGGCGCCTATGCCGAAGCGCGAGCGCAATTCCCAAGGCGATTCTAAGCGCAAGTCTCAGAAGAAGCCGGAGTCTACCGCAGCAGATACTGCTGCCCAGCAGCCCAAGTCGGCAGTCCACGGCGAGGTCTCGGCGTTTGCCCTTGCCCGCGTTTTAGGCAGGCAGCTGCTCAAAGTTGTCCCTACGCCTACGGCGCTCTCTAAGATCAAGGAGCAGCAGACACAGATCGTAAAGGTCGAGGGCAAGGACGGCAAAAAGGCTCCGCAGCGCACTCAGCACAACGAGATGTCCAACCGCAAGATTGCCGAGGAAATCGCAATCATCCAGGCTTGGATCGAGCAGAACCGAGGTGCCGATACGCCGGTTGCCTCGCGCCGCCAGCGTGCCTACCAGATCTTTAACGACGAGAAGGCTTTTGACGGCAAGCACGGTGAGCGCCTGATCAGACGCATGACCGAAAAGGGCATCAGCATGCAGGCGATCAAGGTCGCCCCCAATCGTCCCGTGCACTTTACGGGCTTCTTTACGCTGGGCGCCGACAAGCCGTTCATTATGGTCGAGAACCTGGACACCTACGACGAGATCGTCAAGCTGCTGCGTGGCCGCAAGCACGCCAAGCTCTTTGGCATCAAAGTGGGCGGCGTGATTTTTGGCGGCGGTTGCAAGGCGAGCGTCTCGCATGCCCTGGACGATTATCTGGCCGAGATTGGCTATCGCTTTAACTACGTCTACTACGTGGGCGACATCGACCGCGAGGGTGCGCGCATCGTCGAGCAGGCTCGCAATGCCAATGTGGTTGAGATTCGCCTGCATGCCGGCATGTACCGCGCCATGCTCGCCGAGCATAAGCGTCGCATGAAGGCCGGCGGCGAGTGCGAGCCCGCGGCTGCCAACCAGGGCGTGCCGCAGAACCTGGCAGCGACGATCAAGGATCTGCCCATGGTTACGCGCGTGCAGTTCCGCAACGTGCTACGTGAAGGCGGGCGCATTCCGCAGGAGATCCTGATGACGGCCGACTATCGGGATGGCGACTCGGGAAGCTTCGACCGCATGCTGAACAATTAGGGACGCGTGGCCCCGGCGGGCCGGGCATTAAGTTTG
>UQJA01000131.1 GCA_900541285.1 uncultured Collinsella sp. | reverse complement strand
GACGCTGCGCGGGCCGCATTTGGACAATCTGACGTTCAACTTCAAGGGCGCGACCAGAAGGTCAGCGCCCTTTCGTTTTACGTCACCTTGTCTCAAATGCGGCCCGCTCGCTGTCGTTGCCAAAACATCGGCGCTTCCGTTGTTGGCACTTGGGGACGTTCCTTTTGTGCCGGCATCTAGGGACACTCCTTGTCATTGGCGCAAAGCAGCCTGCTCCCATTGCGCCAAGCGGCGTGTGCCGTTAAGCGGAGAGGCGTATTGTTGGCCCATCGTTTGGGCATACAATGGCTATTGGCTTGCTGCGGTGAAGGTCTGTCCGCTCCGCAGCTTTTTTCTACGGTTAAAGGAGTATGTATGTCCGTTGAGGTCATGAGGTCTGTGATCGAGGCCGCCGAGGGTCGCGTGCCCGTCGATACGCTGTTTACCAATGCGCAGATCGTCGACGTGTACGGTCAGCGCGTGGCGCCCGGTAGCGTTGCCGTCAAGGACGGTGTGATCGTCGGTGTGCTCTACGATGGTCGCGATGATGCCGCTGGCACCTACGAGGCAACTGAGGTCGTCGACTGCCAGGGCCGCTATCTTGCCCCCGGTTTTATCGACGGACATCTGCACATTGAGTCCTCGAACATACGCCCCGCCGAGTATGCTCGCATGGCCGCGACGCGCGGTACTACCACCGCCATTGCCGACAGTCACGAGATCGCCAATGTTGCCGGTCTCGACGGCTTGCGCTTTATGATCGAGGATGGCCGCCGCGCGCCCATCTCTATCAAGTACATGATGCCTTCGTGCGTGCCCGCGCTGCCCGACGAGCAGGCCGGTGCCGTGATTACCGCCGCCGATATGCAGGAGTTTTTTGCCGAGCATCCGGGCGACGTTTTTGGTCTGGGCGAAATGATGAACCTGCCGGGCGTCTTTATGGCCGACCCCGAGACCTGTGCTCGCATCGATGCTGCCAACCAGACGCCGTCCAAGCAGGTTGACGGCCATGCGCCGCTCGTTGCCGGTAAGGATCTCAACGCCTATGCCGCAGCGGGCATTATCGCCGACCACGAGTCGACGATTCCCGACGAAGCACTCGACAAGCTGTCCCGTGGCATGTATGTGATGCTGCGTGAGGGCACGTGCAGCCACGACCTGGCCAATTTGTCTCCGATGCTGCTGGAGAACCCTACCCGCGCCCGCCGCTGCTGCTTTGCGACCGACGACCGCGCTCCCTCCGATGCTCTTTCGACCGGCATGATCGACAATGCCTGCCGCGTGGCCATCGAGGCCGGCATCGACCCGGTGGTCGCCATCTCCATGGCGTCCCTCTCCACGGCTGAGGCATTTGGCTTGGACCACGGCTGCCGCGACCCGCACGAGCGCCGCGGCGCAATTGCCCCGGGCAAGCGTGCCGACCTGCTGTTACTCGATGATCTGACGTTTGCCAAGGCTCCGCATCGTGTTTATACTGCCGGTGCCCTGGTGGCGCAGGATGGCTCCTTTGTGGGCGAGGTCGCACCCGAGACGGCCGAGGTCGCAGCCCTTGCCGACGAGCTGCGCGCGTCTGTTAAGCTGCCGAAGCTTTCGCTCGACGTGTTTGACTATGCCTTTAAGCCGGGCGAGGCCGTTATCGATGTCATCCCGGGTATGGCTATCACGGGTATGGCCCGCCCCGAGAGTGCCGAGGGCCTGCGCCGCATTATGCTGATCGAGCGCCACGGCCGCGGCGTGTCGCTGCAGGCCGAGGGCGCCGACGGTGATGGTCCTGCGGGCCTGGGTCTTGTTGGCAAGCACATCGGCCGCGGCTGGGTGCGCGGCTTTACCATCACGGGCGGTGCCATCGCCTCGACGATCGGCCACGATTCGCACAACGTGTGCGTCGTGGGCGATAAGCACGACGAGGAAACAATGCTCAATGCGGACTACATAGTGGATATAGGCCCGGGCCCGGGCGAACACGGCGGCGAGGTCGTGGCGCGCATTCCTCTGGCGCTCGGCGGCCTGATGAGCGAAGGCACCGCCGAAGACGTCGCGGCGCAGCACGACGACTTTATGGTCAAGGCGCGCGCCATGGGGATCGAGCCGCCACTCGACCCCATCATGGGCATTATTTTCCTGCCCCTGCCGGTGATCCCGACGCTCCGCATCCGCCCCGAGGGCATGTTCGACGTCACAACCTTCACCTACGCCGACTAGTCATCGGGGACGTTCTTAAACGACTAGCCACCTGCGACACTCTTTGACTTGTCGCCTGACGCCGCGGCCGTGAGGCCTCTGGCACGCGTGAGCTATTTGCCAGGCCTATGTAACGTTTATGACTGCGGGGTCTTATTTGAGCTCCCTTTGGGTACGTTGGAATCAGATACACGTCCGATTCCATCAAGCCCGAAGGGAGCTTTTCTATGTTTAAACTGATTGCATCCGATATGGACGGCACACTGCTTGACGAAAATGGCCAGGTGCCGCCTGAGACCTACGAATTGATCCTGACGCTACGCGAGCATGGTGTGCATTTTGCTGCATCGTCAGGTCGCCGCTACGATCGCCTGTGCGAGTTCTTTGCACCCGTTCGCGACAAGATGGACTTTGTCGCAGCTAACGGTGCCCAGGTCTACGCCGACGGCAAAATGGTAGACCGCGAGGTGTATTCGCACCTGGCGATTCGAAAGCTCGCCCAGGCCGTCAGGACGTTTCCCAATTTGCATCTTGCGCTTTTTGACCGAACCAAGTCCTTCCTGCTCGATGACGAGAGCAAGTTCGTGCGTGAGGTCGATAAGGACCTTCCCAATGCAGAGCGCATTTGGGAGCTGCCCGATCCCAGCGTAAATATCATCAAGGCGAGCATCTTTTGCGATGACGGTGCCGTTATGGACAGCGCTTACGTATTACAGCGCGAACTTGGTCAGCTCTTTACTTTTGCGCCTTCGGGCAACGCGTGGATCGATGCCATGCAGCCCGGTGTGTCGAAGGCCTCGGGCATCGCACAGCTTGCGGAGCATTACGGCATTGGACGCGACGAGGTCATGGCGTTTGGCGACTCGATGAACGACTACGAGATCATTCGCTTTGTCGGCACGGGCTGCGCGATGGAAAACGCGCGCCCCGCGCTTAAGGCGGTGGCCGATCGCGTGGTGGGTTGTAACCGCGACCACGCCGTCCAGCAGGAGCTCCGTCGCGTGCTGGAGAGTCTCTCCTAATCCGGCACTTGGGGACGTTCCATTTCTGCCGACAGCGGGGGACAGTCCTTGCGTTTTTTGCGAAGAGTGTCCCCAACGACTAGTCGTTTAAGAACGTCCCCAACGACTAGGCGAGGGCGGCCATGATGGTGCGGGCGACGCCATCGTGGTCGTTGTCGTATTCGGTGATGGCGTCGGCGGCCTCGCGGTCCTCGGGCTCGGCGTTGATCATGGCCATGCCGTGGCCCGCTGCCTGCAGCATGGGAATGTCGTTGATGTTGTCGCCAAACGCCCAGGCGTCGGCGAGAGACTCGCCCAGATGCTCGCATAGCCACGTGAGGGCCGTTCCCTTGGTCGCGCCCTCACCCATGACCTCGATATTCATGGCGTAAGAACGCGTGACCTCAATGCCTCCGAGCGTGTCGAGCTCAGCCGCGATGGCGTCGCGATCGGCCGGGTTGTGCCAGTACATGGCGATGCGTTCGAGCGTCTCGGCCTCGTCGATCTTGCTGTCGATATCCATGTCGATCGGTGTTCGTGTGCGCTTGAGCGAAGCCGCGATGTGGGGGTCGCCGCCGCAGAACTCATCCAGGCGCGTGTAGAGCGAGCGGGGGAGGAAACACTGCCCGTCCGCGAAGATATCGAAGGTGACGTCATGGCCGGCGGCAATGCTATGGACGCGGTGGGCGATGGCGCGGTCGAGCGGTCGGCTCAAAATGCGCGTAGCACGTGAGGTATCGGTGGGCGTACCGTCCTCGAGCTGCCAGACGCTGGCACCGTTGGCGCAGACCGCGTAGTGTACGGCGGGGTGGGCGAGGATGGACTCAAAGATGCCCGACAGCGGACGCCCCGTGCAGGGCACAAACTCAATCCCACGTCGAGCGAGTTCGTCGAGCATTGCCCAGGTGGCGTCGCTCATCTGCTTATCACTCGTCAGCAGCGTTCCATCCATATCGGAAAACACAATCATTCGCTGCGATCCTTTCTGCTGGCATAAAAAGCGTGGCCGAGGGCGGTGATGCCCTGGCCACGCTCAAGTTCTATAACGGTCTGCGTCCTAGCGGTCGGCGAGCGGCTTGTACTCCAGCGGCTCGATCACCGGACGGTAGGCAGGACGGATGATGCGATGAGCGCAGAAGAGCTCTTCCATGCGGTGTGCCGACCAGCCTGCCATGCGGGCGACGGCGAACAGCGGCGTAAAGAGCGTCTCGGGCACGCCGAGCATCTTGTAGATAAAGCCCGTGTACAGGTCGATGTTGGCGCAGATGGGCTTGGTCATACCGTGGTCGCGCATCACCTGCGGTGCCAGGCGCTCGATGCGTTCGATGAGCGCGAACTCATCGCCCAGGTCCTTCTTGGCGGCAAGTGTGCGCGCGTAACGGCGGCACACCTCGGCGCGCGGGTCGCTCAGCGTGTAGACGGCGTGGCCCATACCGTAGATGAGACCCGTGCCGTCGAAGGCCTGCTTGTCGAGGATCTTGCCCAGGTAGGCTGCGACCTCGTCCTCGTCCTCCCAATTGGAGACATGCGCACGGATGTCCTCGTGCATGGACACGACCTTGGCGTTGGCGCCGCCGTGGCGCGGGCCCTTGAGCGAGCCGATGGCGGCGGC
>UQJA01000130.1 GCA_900541285.1 uncultured Collinsella sp. | reverse complement strand
GTGGCGCCCGCGCGCAGTCGTTGCCGCCCCCCCGCCGCCGGTGCAATCTTGGCGGCAAGGAGCGGCGGGCGCTTAGCCGGGGCTTGTCCCTCCCCCTGCGGCGACGGCTCGACTGCCACCTCGTAGGCGCGATGCGTCGTCGTCCCCCGCGACCAGGCGGGCTCAAAGGAGATGGTCTGGCCACGCAGCAGGTCCAGCACATATACGATGCTATGCTCGGACAGCGGCAACTGACGCTCGGCGACAAAACCGCTGCGGGCAAAGTCGTACGACGCCGAACGCGAGCTTGTGATGTCATCGAGATAGGCAACTGTCGTCACAACAAGGTTGAGCAGCTTTGTCGACACGTCCTCGAAGGCTTCGGGCGTATGGACAAACGTGAGCTTCTTGCCGTACGAGAAGGTGCCGCCTCGGACATAGGCGTCGGCCATGCCGTCGATATCCTTGACCACGTAGGAGACCGATCCACAACGAATGCGAAGCTCGAGCGCCCAACTAAAGCGGTCGGCAAACAGTGGATTGTAGTACGGCACCAACGAGGGCTCCAACACCGCCTTGGGGGCATCGGGATCCACACTGCCAGCGAGCTTGCGGCGCATGCTCGCCAGCTCATCCATGCGTGCGTCCGAAAGATCGGAGAGCGCCGCCATGAGGCTGGGACTCGTGGGGACGGGCGCCGGAAAGGGAAAGTTGGGATTGACGGCCGGCGCTTTGAGCGCGGTGCGCGCGGGCTGTTTCGGCTGCGCCGTAAACGTGCGGACCGGTGTGCGCAAACCCTCGACGGGCTCGGCGCCGCTGGCATCCAGATACGCCAGCGCCGTGGCGATGGCGTGCTTGCACATGCCGGAATAGCGGAAGGCAGCGGGGCAATCGCAGTCGTAGTCGATAACCTCGTGCTCGTCCATGTCGAGCGCCACGTGCGTCTTGTACAGGTCGCCGCGCGAGCCGCGCACCGAACCCTCGATGTTCACGTTTTTGGAGAAGCGCGAGCCGGAGTCCTCAAACGACAGCACGGCGCCGTTGAGCATGAGCGAACGCCCCTTCATAAAGGTGCTGCCAAGCGCCGCCTCCTTACGAAGCGCCTGCACAAACGTCCCCTGCGCCATCACTTCCTCCAATCTCGCGCGGACCAGCAAGGTCGCTCTTAGATCACCGTCACTCTGCCTTGGTTACCAACGATGGCCTTTGCCTCTGCCAGCAGCGGAATCGAGCGTGCGTTGACCTTGGCCGGAACCTCGGCACGCAGCACACGCCCGTCCACCTGCTCGATAAAGATCTCCACGCGGTCGCCGCCCGGGTTGGCGGTAAGCACCGTGGCAAGACGCGCCATATTGCCCTGGCTAAAGCGGCTGTTGGGCACCATGACCTCAAACACCTTGGGCTTGTTGTTCTCCTCGTTAAGCTCCAGCGGCACGATCTCCTGCGCGATGATCTGGTCGCCGCGGTCCGAGCGCTCGAGCTTGCCCTTAATGCGCACAAACGCATCGGACAGCTGCGCGCCGGTCTCGGGATCGACCTCGCCGTACAGGTACCCCTCGGCCTCCTTGTAGGTCTTGGGGAACACCACGACCGTGGCCTCGCCTTCCATGTCCTCGAGCTGCACAATACCCATGGGGTCGCCGTTTTTGGTCACGCGCTTGGACACGCTCGAGACCATGCCGGCCCACCACAGCGCCTTACCCTCGGGAATCTCCTGGTTGATGGTGCCGCCCGTAGGATTCTGAACCTCGTAGCCGGTGTCGATCTGCGAGAACGAGAAGTCGCGCGCTTTGCTAAGTGCATACTCAAACGGGCGCAGCGGGTGGTCCGAGACATAGATGCCCAGGACCTCCTTCTCCTGGCTCAGCTTAAGGTGGCGGTCCCACTCCTGGCCATCCGGATCGGGTACGCTCACCTCAAAGCCCGAGCCCTCAACGTCGCCAAACATATCGAAGAACGACGTCTGGCCGCTCGCGCGGTCCTTCTGGCGCTTTACCGCGGCATCGATGATGTTCTCGGGGTTGTTCTTGTCCACAAAGTGCATCATCTGGCGACGCGGATACCCCGTGGAGTCGAAGGCGCCTGCCTTGATCAGCGATTCGATCACGCGACGGTTGGCCTGGCTCGAGTCCACGCGCTCGACAAAGTCGTGCAGCGTCTTAAACGGACCGCCCGCCTCGCGCTCGGCGATAATCGCCTGCGCCACGCCGGTGCCCACGCCGCGGATACCGGCCAGACCAAAGCGCACGCCTTCCTTGGTAGCCGTGAACTCGGTACCGGACTCGTTGACATCTGGCGACAGCACGGGGATGCCGTCGTGACGGCACGCCGAGACGTAGTGCACGATCTTGTCGGTCTTACCCGTATAGGACGTCAGAACGGCCGCCATGTACTCATGCGGATAGTGCGCCTTGAGCCATGCCGTCTGCATAACCAGGATGGCGTAACCGGCGGAGTGCGACTTATTGAAGGCGTAGGACGCGAACTCAAGGACATCGTCCCAAATCTTCTGGGCGACCTCGCGCGTGTAGTTGTTCTTGATAGCGCCATTCATCCAGTGGTCGTAAGTGGTCTCGTCCGAGCCATCCTCCCAGTGGAGCACCGTCGACGTGAGCAGCTTAATCTTTTTCTTAGCCACGGGCTTACGGATACGCGAGTCCGATTCGCCCTTGGAGAAGCCGCACATCTCGACGGAGATGAGCATAACCTGCTCCTGGTAGACCATGGTGCCGTAGGTTTCGCCCAGGATGTCGTCCAGACGGTCGTCGTAGGAGACGGCCGGCTCCTTGCCGTTCATACGGTTGATGTAGGACGAGACCATGCCGGCGCCCAGCGGGCCCGGGCGGTACAGGGCGATCAATGCCACGACGTGTTTGTACTCGGTGGGCTTCATGTTCTTGATCGTGGCCGTCATGCCGGCGGACTCGACCTGGAAGACGCCGGCGGTGTGGCCGGAGCCCATGAGCTTAAAGATCTCGGGATCGTCAAAGGGAATCTCTTCCTCTTTGATGTCGATGCCGAAGTTCTTTTTGATGTTTGCCTTGGCCTTGGAGATAACCGTCAGCGTGCGCAGGCCCAAGAAGTCCATCTTGAGCAGGCCCATGTCGGCGACGGTATGGCCCTCGTACTGGGTAATCTCGACGCCGCCCTTGGTGTCGAGCTTGGTGGGCACGTGCTCGTTGACGGGGTCGCGGCAGATCAGAACGGCGCACGCGTGCACGCCCTCGCCACGGGTGAGGCCCTCGATCGAGAGCGCCGTGTCGATGATGCGGCGAGCGTCGTCGTCCTTTTTATAGGCCTCGGCAAAATCGGGGTTAAACAGATCCTCTTTGCCGGGTTGCTTTTCGAGCACCTGCTTGAGCTTGACCTTGGGGTCGCTCGAGACCATCTTGGACAGGCGCTGGCCCATGTAGACCGGGTAGTCCAGGACGCGCGCGGCGTCGTTGATGGCCTGCTTGGCCTTGATGGTCGAGTAGGTGATGACGTGGGTGACCTTCTCGGGGCCGTAGAGCTGGCGAACGTGCTCCACGACCTCGAGGCGTCGCTCATCGTCGAAGTCCATATCGATATCGGGCATCTCGGTACGTTGCGGGGACAGGAACCTCTCGAACATCAGGCCGTTCTCGAGCGGGTCGAACGCGGTGATGTTCATGGCGTAGGCGACGATAGCGCCGGCGGCCGAGCCACGGCCGGGGCCGACGCCGATGCCGTTGTCCTTAGCCCATTGCACGTACTCGGCAACGATCAAAAAGTAGGCGGCAAAGCCCTTGTCGCAGATGACCTTGTATTCGTACTCAAAGCGCTCTTTGATGTTGACGCCACCGATCTCGCGCGTGGCCCAGTCGTCGCCATAGTGCTGGCGCAGGCCCTTCTCGCACTCGCGGCGGAACTGGCTCTCGTGCGTCTCGCCAGGATCGAGCAACGGAAAGCGCGGCAGGATGATAGAGTCCCAGTCCAGCTCAACGTAGCACTTGTCGGCGATCTCGAGCGTGTTGTCGCAGGCCTCGGGGCAATACGGGAACATCGCCCGCATCTCCTCCTCGGTCTTCATGTAAAACTCCGAGCCGGTCATGCGCATGCGGTTGGGGTCATCGACCTTGGCGTTCATGCCAATACACATGATGACGTCCTGCACGGGCGCATCCTCGCGGCGCAGGTAGTGGAAGTCGTTGGTGGCGATGACCTTGACGCCCACCTGCTTGGCGATGTCGATGAGCGTGCGGTCCATCTGCTCGTCAGTCAGGCCGTTGTCGGTGGTGATGCCGTGTTCCTGGATCTCGATGTAGAAGTCACCGGGCTCGAAGGTATCACGGAAGGTCTCGGCCCACTTGATGGCGCCCTCCATGTCGCCGCGGTCGATGTATTTGGGGATGATGCCCGCGATACAGGCGCTCGTGCAGATCATGCCCTTGGCGTGACGGCGCAGGTTGTCGAGCGTCACGCGCGGCTTGTAGTAAAAGCCCTGCACGGCGGCCTCGGAAACCGTCTGCATCAGGTTGACGTAGCCCTCCTGGTCCTTGGCCAGGAGAATCATGTGGTAGAGCTCGGGCTTGTGGTCGCGGGCGAGCGTCTCGTCCGGCGTAAAGTAAACCTCGCAGCCAAAGATGGGCTTAATGACCAGGGGCGGCTTGAGCTCGTCGATGTTGCCCTTCTCGTCCCACATGGCCATGTCCTTCACATACTGGGCATGCTCGCGCGGGTTTGACTCAGGATCGGGCTCCACCAGCTCGTCGCGGCGGTCCTTTTCCAAGAAGGCCTTGTCGTGGCTCCAGGTTTTGTACTCGGGCGTGTTGTGGTTGACGGCGTCGCAGGCCAGCGCCAGGGCGGGGGTTTGGCTAG
>UQJA01000129.1 GCA_900541285.1 uncultured Collinsella sp. | reverse complement strand
CGGGTCGGTGGCCGAAGACGACAGCACGCGGCAAGCGAAGGTGGAGTTGTTGCCGCCGCCGTGCTCGGCATGCAGCATGAGCATAACGTCGAGCAGCATCGCCTCATCGCGGGTGAACGCCATGCCGCTGCGCAGGACCTGTAGGATGGTCTCGGCGGTGGAGAGACCGGGCGTGGGGTGCGGCACGTGAACCTCGGAGCCGCGAAGCTTGGCGACCGAGGCCATGTGTGCGAAGGCGGCGATGCGCGGGAGACGTGCGAGCATGGAAATGGCGACGTCGATTTCGTGCTCGGGCGTGATCACGTCTGGTTCGGCATCGAAGGCGTAGAGCAACAGTACGGCGCGCTGGAGCACGTTCATGATGCTCGACGACACCGTGGTCATAGGGAACGCTTTAACGTACTCGTCGCTCAGATGTCTAAAGGCGCCCAGGCGCTCGCAAAAGCCGTCGAGCTCTTCCTTGTTGGGCAGCGAACCCGTGATAAGCAGATAAGCGACTTCCTCGTAGCCGTAGCGGTTCTCGGCCTGGGCGTTGTTGACCAGATCCTCGATGCTGTAGCCACGAAGCGTGAGCTTGCCCTGATCGGGCACGACTTTGCCGTCGACCTTGTTGTAGCCGTGCACGTCCGAGATGCGGGTAAGGCCCGCGACCACGCCCGAGCCATCGGCATTGCGCAGGCCGCGCTTGACGTTGTGCTCTACGAACAGGTCCTCGTCGTACGGGGCGGTCGGCAGGCCGTGGTAGAGGTTTTCGCTTTCGGGCGAAATCTGACGGCTCGCCTCGTAATCCAGAACCAGGCGGCTCAGGTGATCGTCGAAGCGGTAGTAGATTTTCTTGGCGTCGTAGGCCATGCGCGCTCCTCTCCGGTCCGCTTTGGGGCCGCGCGCTTGGACGATATGACGTCAAGCTGCCCCGAGCGGCTTGTTCGCTACAGGCGGTACATAAAGTTAAAGACGTCCTCGCGCTGGATGGACACGTTGACGCCCGAAAGCTCGCCGGCCTCGGCCAGCGCCTTCTGCAGCTCGGCGAAGTCGAGCTTGGACTCGGCGGTGTCGGCCAGCATGGTCATGGTGAAGATGTCCTCGATAATGGACTGCGTGATGTCGCGGATGTCGACGTTGGCCTCGCCCAAAACGCGGGTGACGCCGGCGACGATGCCGGGGCGGTTCTTGCCAAGGACGGTGATGACGATGCGGGAGGACGAGATCTCGGCCATGGGAAACCCTTTCGCGTGGTTGCGGCGCGCGCGGGGCGCTCCGCTACGGTACAGTGTTCATCATTGTACCTGTCTGGCGCCAAAAGGGGTGTGCTTACTGCGGCGTTACACGTCTGCAACATGGGAGAAGGGGCAACAGGGCGCGTGTCCGCTGCGGTTGGCCACGCCGTGTTGCACAAAGACCGTGAACCTTTTGTGGGACGCGCGGCGCCGTGGTACCATAGCCAAGTTTGTTGTCTTGGTCGGAAACCAAGACGCCTTATGCGCTGATCGGTAACCAGCGCCTGACTAATAAGGAGTCCTACCATGAAGCAGGGTATCCATCCCCAGTATGTCGAGTGCACGGTGACGTGCTCCTGCGGCAACACCTTCAAGACGCACGCTACCGTGTCCGAGATGAAGGTCGAGCTTTGCAACGAGTGCCACCCGTTCTACACCGGCCAGCAGAAGTTCGTCGACACCGGTGGACGCGTCCAGCGCTTCGCCGACAAGTTCGGTGGCGCCGCTGCCGCCCAGCTCAAGAAGGCCGAGGAGGCCAAGGCTGCCAAGGCCGCCAAGGCTGCTGAGGCCGAGGCTGCTCGCAAGGCCGCCGCTGAGGCTAAGGCTGCCGAGAAGGCTAAGCGTGCTGCTAAGTTTGCCGAGGAGGCTGCCAAGCAGGCCGCCGAGGCTCCCGCAGAGGCTCCCGTCGAGGAGGCCGCTGCCGAGGCCGAGACCACCGAGGCTGCTGAGTAAATAGCTCGCCGCGGAATCACTCGCATTCATGGCATAAGGGCCGTGCATCCGTTTGGGTGCGCGGCCCTTTTCTTTTTATTGGTGCAAACCAACCTCCCCCCCATTGCACCAAATGGCAGAGAGACGGCGTTTGCTCAGATAAAACCTGCCAAAATTAACCTGTCCCATTGTGGCAGGTTGGTCATAGTTATTACGTGGCGGTCGAGGTCGACCGTATAGGCCGCGCCTTGTTTGGCTAAAGTACAATCATCTGTGTTTAACTCGCCCGCAGCTGCACGGCGTGGGCGATGGCCAAAAAGGAAAACCACATGGGATTCATGTCAAAGCTGCTGTCCTTTGGATCCGATAAGGACCTTAAGCGCTACTACAAGATCGTCGACCAGATCAACGGTCTTGAGCCCCAGTTTGAGAAGATGACCGAGGAGGAGCTCCGCGGCCAGACCGATAAGTTCCGCGAGCGTTACGCCAACGGCGAGTCGCTCGACGACATGCTCCCCGAGGCCTTTGCCACCGTGCGCGAGGCTTCCAAGCGCACCATGGGTATGCGCCACTTTGACGTGCAGCTCATTGGCGCCATGGCACTGCACGAGGGCCACATCGCCGAGATGAAGACTGGCGAAGGTAAGACCCTCGTCTCCACGTTGGCCGGCTATCTCAACGCTATTGCCGGCAAGGGCGTGCACGTCGTTACTGTCAATGATTACCTTGCCAAGCGTGACTCCGAGTGGATGGGCCGCATCTATAAGTACCTGGGCATGACCGTCGGTCTGCTCCAGAACAACATGCCGCTCGAGCTCAAGCGCCCGGCCTACCAGGCCGACGTCACCTACGGCACCAACTCCGAGTTCGGCTTTGATTACCTGCGCGACAACATGGTTACCCGTCCCGAGCAGCGCGTGCAGCGCGGTCACAACTACGCCATCGTCGACGAGGTTGACTCCATCCTGATCGATGAGGCTCGCACCCCGCTGATCATCTCGGGCGCTGGCACCAAGTCCGCCAGTACTTACAAGGACTTCGCGCGTGCCGTGCGTGGCCTTGAGCGCGGCGAGGACGTGTCGCACGACATGCTTACCGCCACCGAGGACGTTGAACCCACGGGCGACTACGTCATGGACGAGGCCAAGCACACCATCGCCGCCACCGAGCGCGGTCTTAAGAAGATTGAGCGCCGCCTGGGTATCGATGACATCTATGCCGATCTCTCGGGCCAGCTGGTCAACCACCTGCAGCAGGCGCTGAAGGCCCAGTACATGTTCCACCGCGACAAGCAGTATGTTGTCACTAACGGCGAGGTCAAGATCGTCGACGAGTTCACCGGCCGCATTATGGAAGGCCGCCGTTACTCCGAGGGCCTGCACCAGGCCATCGAGGCCAAAGAGGGCGTGCTCGTACGCGAGGAGAACCAGACGCTGGCCACTATCACCTTGCAGAACTACTTCCGTCTGTATGACAAGCTTTCCGGCATGACCGGTACGGCACTCACCGAGGATGCTGAGTTCCGCGAGATCTACAAGCTGCCCGTCGAGGTCATCCCCTCCAACAAACCCGTTCAGCGTGTTGACCACGAGGACCTGGTGTACCGTACCATTCAGGCCAAGTACAACGCCGTCGCCGACGATGTCGAGCAGCGTCACGCCAAGGGCCAGCCGGTCCTGGTGGGCACCGTCTCCATCGAGAGCTCCGAGAAGCTGTCCGCCGCCCTAACCAAGCGCGGCATCGCACACGAGGTCCTCAACGCTAAACATCACGAGCGCGAGGCTCATATCGTTGCCCAGGCCGGACGCTACGGCGCCGTGACTATCGCCACCAACATGGCCGGTCGTGGTACCGACATCCTGCTGGGCGGCAACCCCGACGAGCTGGTGCGCGAGCGCCTTGAGTACGAGGGCCTGACCATGGAGGACGTGACGCCCGAGCGGCTCGAGCAGTTTAACGCCGAGGCCAAGGAGACCTGCAAGGCCGAGCGCGAGCGCGTGCTCGCCGCCGGCGGCCTGACCGTTATCGGCACCGAGCGCCACGAGTCCCGTCGTATCGACAACCAGCTGCGCGGCCGCTCCGGCCGTCAGGGCGATCCGGGCGAGACCCAGTTCTACCTGTCGCTCGAGGACGACCTCATGCGCCTGTTCGGTGGCGACAAGATGGACCGCGTCTCCAAGATGATGGTCACGGCCGACATGGGCGACGACATGCCCATCCAGCACAAGATTATCTCCAAGGCCGTTGAGAGCGCCCAGCACAAGGTCGAGAGCATCAACTTCTCCATGCGCAAGAGCGTCCTTGAGTACGACGACGTCATGAACAAGCAGCGCCAGGTCATCTACGCTGAGCGCAATATGATTCTGGACGGCAAGGACCTGACCGACCACATCACCGAGGTCATGCACGACACCGTGTACCGTTGCGTGCAGGAGTTCTGCACCAAGGACAGTCACGATGGCGAGCGCGACCTGGAAGGCCTGCGCAAGTGGGTTGTGGAGCTCACCGGCCACATCGATACGCCGAAGTTCCCCGACGAGGATTATGAGGCCCTGGCTGCCGATGTCCTGGCTTACGTAGAGAAGTGCTACAACATGAAGGCCGAGCGTTTGGGCGAGGACCTGATGCGCGAGCTCAACACCCAGGTCATGCTGCGCGTCATCGATACCCGCTGGATGAGCTACCTGCAGGAGATGGACTATCTCAAGACCGGCATCGGCCTGCGCGGCTTTGGCCAGCGCGACCCGCTGGTCGAGTACAAGACCGAGGCCTACGGCGCGTTCCAGATGCTCGTCGACACCATGTACGAGGATTACCTGCGCACGGTTCTGCGCATCGAGATCAAGGCTGCCCCGCGTGCCGTGGAGCACAAGGAGGAGCCCGCGCTCGAGGGTGCGCACTTCTCCGGTCCTGCCGAGGTCGATGGTGACAACGGCGACTCGGTGTTGCGCAAGCAGGCGCAGGTGCAGGCCCGCACGGCTGGTCAAGGCGGGCCGGGCGGCGGCGAGCTCGGTC
>UQJA01000128.1 GCA_900541285.1 uncultured Collinsella sp. | reverse complement strand
CCGCCGGTCTCACGCCCGCAGGTAAGCTGCTCGATCAGCTCGCTGGCATCGATTTCTATCAGTTCCTGTGCGATCTGCTCGCGCACTTCGATGAACGTGCGGAGGGCCTCATCGAGAAGCTCGAAGCGGTGGCGAAGCGCGTGTTCACCGACGATGTGGTCCTGAGCTTCACCGGTACGCAAGAAGACCTGGTGCGCGTGTGGGAAGCGGGCGGGGCCTTCGATCTTGAAGAGGGATTTGCTGGCTGCGAACGAACGCTCGTTGTCCCTGAGCCGGTGCCGCAAAACGAAGCCTTCATCGTGCCGAGCGATGTTTGCTATGTGGGCGCAGGCGCGAATCGCGCGGCGATCGAGGCGATTCCCTTCGACGGAACGACCAACATCGTCACGCGCGTGCTCTCGTACGACTACCTTTGGAACGAGGTGCGCGTGAAGGGCGGTGCGTATGGTGCGGGCTTCAAGGCAACGCGTACGGGCACGGTCATGTTCTATTCGTTCCGCGATCCGAATCTCGATCACACAGTGGAGGTCTATAACGGCTCGGGTGCGTGGCTCGCCGATTTCGATCCCAGCGAAGCGGAGCTGCGCGGTTATATCATCAGTGCGGTTGCGGGCTACGATGCTCCGCTCAAGCCGCGTGCTCTGGCGCAGCGTCAGGACAACCACTATTTCGCCAGCTTACCAGCGGATTATCGCGCGCGCTTGCGTGCCGAGATGCTCTCGACCACCATCGAAGATCTTCGTGCGCGCGGCACAGCGCTCGAACGCTTGAAGGAGCATGAGGTCGTTTGCGTCTTCGGCGGCAAGGAACAGATCGGGGCATCTGATCTTGATTTGAAGATCACAACGCTATACTAGAGAAACCTCTTCATGGCATGCACTATCGAGCGCATCTCGTTCGGAAAAGGGCGGTGGCGCTCACGCGATGCAGGGTGAAGAAACAGCTTGTTGACGAAAGCCTGCAAGCCGCTTTCCTGCTATAAGCTTGTGAGCAGATGATAAGGAGATTGAAATGAACACTCTTGCGCAAAACCAGAAGGTCGTCAAAGGCCTGAGCATCGCTGCGATCGTGATTTCGGCGCTGGCGATTATCTTTAGCTTGGTGATGGTCTTCATAGCTTCGGCCACACTCACTTACGTGAACGAGACCGTGGAACAGTACTCGAGCTTGAGCAGCTATTACTCTAGTTATTACTATGGCTATGTTGATCCCGACGAGCTTGCTGCGATGTCGTTTGCTGCGACTGCCATGGTTGCGCTCGCGGTCTTCGCGGTCATTTCTGGTGGCTTCCAGCTCTTCGTGTCGATCTTTATCTTCCTGAAGCATAAGGACACGACGAAGCTCAAGACGCTCTTCGTGCTTGCGATCATCGCAGCTGTTGCAAGCTTGGTCGTGGGCGGCATCGTGAATATCGTGCTCTTCGTGCTCATGGCGGTGTTCATCTATAAGATGCGCAAAGCCATCGTGCCTGCTCCTGCGGTGATGAACGTAGCTGCTGCGTCTACTCCAACTCCAGTAGCAGCGGGAGGGCCCCCCCCCCGCCCCGGCCCGGCTGGGCCTGCCGCCAAAGAGGAGGACGCTCCTGCAGCTCCCTGGGAGTCCAACCCCGGCGCGGGCAGCCCCTTCGGCCACCAGGGCGCAGCCCCGAGCATCCCGCAGACCGAGGACGAGGCCAAAGACCTCATCCGCAGCGTCTTCGGTCAGGCCACCATCTTCAAGCCGGTGGAGTAGCTGTACGGGCGGGTATACTGCTCAAGAAGAGGTCTCTCTGTCCGGGCGCATCTGTATTTCGGACATGTGCAACGTGGTGCCGCGTATATCGCATTCGAGCAGACAAGTGCGTGACGGTCGGCCTAGGATGCTGAGGTCGATACGATACGCCGCATGGCTGTCCGTGTACTCGACTTGCTCGGCGTTGAGGGTTGCTCCGATTGTCAAGAAAGCGCCTGGTTCGGCATCGACAATCTTGGAGTCCTTTATCTTGACCTTGAACTCTTGGTAGAGGGACGGGCTGTTGTAGTAAACGGTTCGGGTTCCGTCGGTGCACTTATCGGTCGTCTCCCATTTGACGATGGGCTGGTCCGAGCTGGCTATCAGCAGTTCTGCTCCAAAGGCTATAGCATGGGTGATGACAACCAGCAATGCCCAGCCGACAAAGAGATAGAGAACCAAATATGCAACGGGGTGTTTTGAGCGGATGTTTTGGAGCACGTCGGGGGCATTCATGGGGCACCTCCAAATTGCTATCTATGGCAATCAAATTATACCCCGCCGTCATGAGCGCCGCCTCGAGTAGTGGCTCGGCATTTAGCCATTTAGTGGTACGCATTAAATGTCGGATTCCGGCTCTACAAGATTTAGCTTTCAATATTATGCAGATGCGAATTATTCAACTTTGCATAATCTATGGGTGCGGCTTGCACTCCAGGACATGTATATCGACTGAGGTAACACGTCCGCCCCGCTCTCTCGCCGCGCGCCGTGGTACGATTTTTGAGTTTGAAAGCCCCGCCGTGCTCCGGCTGCCCTTGCAGCTCGTTGTGCGGCCGCACGTAAAGGAGCCATCATGGCCGGTATGAACATGCAGCAGATGATGAAGCAGGCTCGCAAGATGCAGGAGCAGCTTGCCGCCGCGCAGGAGAACCTCAAGTCCCAGACCGTCGACGCCTCTGCCGGCGGCGGCATGGTCAAGGTGACCGTTAACGGCGAGATGGAGCTCGTCAACCTCACCATCGATCCCGATGCCCTCGACCCCGAGGACGTTGATATGCTGCAGGACATGATCATGGCTGCCGTCAACGAGGCCGTCCGCGGCGTCAATGAGCTCGCCAACAAGCAGATGGGCGCCATCACCGGCGGCCTCAACATCCCGGGCATGCCGTTCTAAGACACACATATATATGAGTGCGAATCACAGTCTGCAAAAACTGCTCGATGAGCTGGGCCGTCTGCCGGGCATTGGTCCCAAGTCGGCCCAGCGCATCGCCTATTATCTGCTCGAGGCCGATGCCGAGGAGGCCCGCCGCCTGGCCGAGGCCATCCTGGAGGTCAAGCAGGAGGTCCACTTTTGCAGCCGTTGCTTTAACTACGCCACGGCCGATGAGTGCTCCATCTGCCAGGACCCGATGCGCGATACCACTCGCATTTGCGTTGTGGGCGAGCCGCGCGACGTCCAGGCGATCGAGCGCACGGGCAGCTACCACGGCCTCTACCACGTATTGGGCGGTGTGATCAGCCCCATGGACAAGATTGGTCCCGAGCAGTTGCACATCCGCGAGCTGTTGGCGCGTCTGGGCCGCGAGGATATCCATGAGGTCATCATCGCCACCAACCCCAATATTGAGGGCGAGACCACGGCGAGCTATCTGGCCCGTACCATCAAGCCGTTGGGCGTCGAGGTGTCGCGTCTGGCAAGCGGCCTTCCCGTGGGCGGCGACTTGGAGTATGCCGACGAGCTTACGCTTGGCCGCGCCATCGAGGCCCGTCGCGCGATTTAGGTGGCGAGCCTGCTCCTGCCGTATGTTTTCCTCGCGGCGCACGGGGTAGTCATAATTTCCCCGTGCGACTGTGAGTTTGTTGTGCAACAAAGATGCTTCGTATCCGCTTATCGCATGGATGCTTCCGCTCGCATCCTTAATTTGCCCATTCGTTGCGCAACCTTTTGGGTTCGCTGATACACTCAAATATGGATTTGAATGAATGCGCCGCTTCTGAGCGGCGTGTTTTTCTTGGAGGAGAACGCATGCGGCCCGGTGGCACTCAGACAAAGCGCGGCGCCGCGGTGCGCATGCGACGCCGACTGGGCTTGGCGCCGCGGGCGTACGCACTGCTATCGTGCTCGCTGGTGCTGGTCATGGCTGGCGTTTCTGCCTATGGCATGACCGTGCCGTCCATGATGCAGGCGCATGCCGCACGCGAACCGCGCGTGGGGCATGAGGTCAAAAGTGATCTGGGTACCACGACTGGATATGCTTGGGCAAGTGTGGTCGCGCATATTGTGTTTGGCACCGACGATGCGGACGGCGCCGAGGCCCCGGACAACGAAGTCACGCTTGCCAATGGCAAAACCATCGTGCTCACCAACACCAAGATCATCGATCGGTTGTCCAACAATAGCGTGGCGGCAACGGTGAATAAGGTCGAGCAGCAGAAGGGGCAGGACGCCCAGCAGTCCGGAAAGCCCGGTAGCTCGGATACTTCTGGCTCCGGCTCGGATTCGTCGAGTTCGGGCGGCGGCTCTGGGTCGGGTTCCTCTACCGGAGGGTCTGGAAACGGCGGTTCGACGGGCGGCAACACTGACAACGATGCAAACTCCGGTGGCCTTTCCGCTGCTGAGGAAGAGAGCATTCACAGTTGGCTTGTGACCAAGTACAACATGCTCGACGGCTATGTTTCTCGTGCCAATGACGTGGTCTCGACCTATAACTCTACGGGAGATCCCAGGCCGTGCGACAGCCTGGTCGGGGAGATGTTTGTCATTCGAGCCGAGTTCGGTCGTCAGACATTCTCGCCCCGGTCAAAGTGGTATCAGCAGTATGCCAATCTGTGGGGCTGTTACACCAACCTATGTCAATGGGTCGGCCATTATGGCGATGATGACGTCGCGCTCGGTAATTTCAACAATAACGTGGCGGCGCTTGCCCTATGATGACCGATCTTGCATCCACCACACCACAATCGCTCGGTCGCGATCCCATGGTCGGCCTGCGCCTGGCGCGTGTCGACGGGTTTGAGCCGGCCATTGCGCTCGGTCAGGACGAACTGCCTGCCTATCTGCGTCGTTTTACGATGCTGTTTGCCGACGATGCCACCATGCGTCGTGGCGGTATCGGCCGCGTGACGCGTGCCGTCAACGCCCAAGGCGAGGCCGTGGCGCTCAAGCAGCTCATCTTGCCGACGCGCGATGAGTTTGATGACGATGCCGCTCACGAGGCGCTGGTCGCCAAGTTCAAGGCGGCGTTTCGCGAGGAATACGAATGCCATCGCGCCCTTTCGGGCCTTAAGGGCTTTCCCCGCCTCTATGGCTGGGGCGAGGTCGACGGTGTGCCTGCAATTGTCATGGAATGGGTCGAGGGCGAGACGCTTGCCCGCTTGCGTTCGCG
>UQJA01000127.1 GCA_900541285.1 uncultured Collinsella sp. | reverse complement strand
CAATCGTGATCTGCATCCTGTGCGTCCTCTTCTTCCTCCAGAAGGCGGGCACCTCCACGATCGGCAAGCTCTTCGGCCCGGTCATGACGCTGTGGTTCGCCTTCCTCGCCTTCGCCGGCCTCATGAACATCGGCCTGGACCTCAGCGTCCTGCGCGCCTTCAACCCGCTGCGCGGCATCATGTTCCTCTTCGACGGCAACCTCAACGCCGCCGGCCTCATGGTGCTCGGCAACGTCTTCCTGTGCACCACCGGCGCCGAGGCCCTCTACTCGGACATGGGGCACGTGGGCAAGCCCAACATCTACGCCACCTGGCCGTTCGTGAAGGTCTGCCTCATCCTCAACTACCTCGGCCAGGGAGCCTGGATCATCGCCAACGCCGGCAACGCCGACCTCGCCGCCATCTCCGACCTCAACCCGTTCTTCCAGATGCTGCCCGGTCAGATGCGCGTCTTCGCCGTCCTGCTCTCCACCTTTGCCGCCATCATCGCCTCCCAGGCGCTCATCACCGGCTCCTACCCCATCGTCTCCGAGGCCGTGCGGCTCGACCTCATGCCCCACATGCGCATCAACTACCCCTCCGAGACCAAGGGGCAGATCTACATTCCGCTCGTCAACAACATCATGTGGGTCGGCTGCATCTTCATCGTGCTGCTGTTCCAAAACTCCGAGCGCATGGAGAGCGCCTATGGTCTCGCCATTACCGTGACCATGCTTATGACCACCACGCTGCTGACGAGCTACATCGCCGGCATCCTCAAGCACAAGCTGGGTGCCTGCGTCTTCGCCCTGCTCTTCGGTGCCATTGAGCTGTGCTTCTTCGCTTCGTGCCTCACCATGTTCTTTGACGGCGGTTACGTCATGATCTTCTTGGCCTCGCTGCTGTTCGGCCTTATGTACGTGTGGCGCCGCGGCACCGCCATCGAGCGCACGCAAACGATCCTGCTGCCCGTCTCCAAGTACATCGATCAGCTCAACCGCCTGCGCAACGACGAGACCTATCCCGTGCTCGCTGACAATCTGGTATTTCTCACCAACAGCCCCGACCCGCTCACGCTCGACCGCGACGTGCTTTATTCCATCCTGGACAAGCACCCCAAGCGCGCCAAGGCATATTGGTTCATCAACGTGCACGTTACCGACGAGCCCTATACGCACGAATATTCCGTTGAGACCTTTGGCACGGACTTCCTGTTCCGGGTGCGCTTGGACCTGGGCTTTAAGGTCAATCAGCGCATCAACGCCTACCTGCGCCAGATCGTTGGCGACCTGATGGCATCGGGTGAGTTGCCGCCGCAGCATCACACCTACTCTATCTACGAGACCCGCGGCAACGTGGGCGACTTCCGTTTTTGCATGCTGCGCAAGATGCTTGCCCCCGAAACGGACATCAACCGCAACGACCACCGTGTGATGGCCATCAAGTACGCCGTCCGCCGCGCCTGCGGAAGCCCGGCACGTTGGTATGGTCTCGAGAACTCGGCCATCATCATTGAGTACGTACCGCTCTTTGCCCGCATGCGTCCGGCAGTCAAACTCATTCGCACCCAGGTGCCGCTCGAGATCCTGATCGAAGAGGCCGAGGAAATGGAAGTCGACATCTTCTCGGACGACCTGGTCAACGGCAACGAAGCCGGTAAGGACATGAACGTCGATCCCACCGAGCTGCTCGAGAGCGTCGCCGATACGCCCGAGCAACAGCAACTCGACGGACTCGAAAGCACCCAGCTCAACGACGCCAACTTCTAACACGCCACCAGCCATTGACGACAACGGCCTCGCATCTCATAAGAGGTGCGAGGCCGTTTTATGTCGCAACGGACCAGTGAGCTACGAACGACGCGGCTCGGGAACCACGAGCCTATCGGGGCTCGCGCCCTCGGCATCCATCAGGCTCACGTAGCGAATCGACGGATCCCCATACATCGCGTAGTAATAATTGCCCGTGCGCGCGCTAAAGCATCCGGTGTAGATAGTCTTCTCGAACTTGCCATCGCCCATCCTGGACGCCCCCTCAATCATCACCACGCCCTCGAGTGAACGGAACATGCGGACGACGTTTTCGGTCTCGCTCTCCTTTTGCGGGTAATTGGCATTGAGGTACGCCGCCTTTACAAAACGGCTCGGCGAATAGCAGTCACCCGGAATACCGCGCATGCCGGCACCCGCGCCATAGGGCTTGAGCTCGGCGCCACGCCATGTCGCCGTCTGCGGAAAATCGCTTGTGGCCGTGATATAGGTGCGCAGGTTTTCCATGTGCCACGGGAAGGTGGGCTGATTGGCAAGGGTGTCGACCGGATCGTCGTATACATGCAGGCCGTCAGCCATCATCTCGACCACGATGCTACGCTGGCTGTCGCCGATAATCCAATGGAGCAGCGACACGCCCAGCCCCTCTCCGGCAGATTTGGCGACAATCACCGTATCGCGCAGCGCAGCCTCGACCTCGTCGACCGTCGAGAACGTCGCTGCCACCCACAGGGGAAACTCATAGGCCGCGATATTGGTCTTTCCATCAACCGGTCCCTCGGCATACTCGGCATAACCCGGGAAATTGAGGCCCGCCACGGCGAGGCCCGCATCGTTGCCGCAATCGAAGAACATAGGGTAGTTCTTGTAATCGATGCACATACCGATCACCGCGTGTGCCGCTGTCGCGTCGTCGATAAACGAATACGGAATGTGAAACCCGCGCGGCATCACGCGAACCTGTTGGCCGTAGTCAAAGCTCCAGTCGAGGTTGCGTCCCAGATACATGTGGCCGGAATCATCGGTAAATCGAATACTCGTGCACATAGCGCCTCCTAGCCTTACGTTCTTGCTAAGCTTATTGTCACCAAACAAAAAGGCGCTAAACACAAAAGCCCGGACATGACAACAACGTCATACCCGGGCTCAAAGACCGCAAATTCGGTCCCCAATTGAACCGCTCTAGACGAGTTTGCCTAAGCAGTGATCAATCATGTGTTGAATCATTTGAGCCTCGAAGCCCACAAAGTCCTGCTTGCGCTCGCGCATCTTGCCGTCGACGATCTGGTCAAAGGCAACCTTGCACTTGATGTAGCGCGTGGACTTGGTGACCTCCTCGTGCGTCAGGCAGCTCTCCTCCATCTTGCTGGCGCCCAGACCAAACACCAGACGGGGGTTGTAGAGCACATGGGGCTCGCCGGCATCGTCCAGGTAGACGCAGACCTTCTTGGTGACGCCAATCTGGTTGGCGGCAAGGCAGCCGGCATCGTCGAGCGACTTGATGGTATCGATCAGGTCCTGTGCCACCGACTCGTCCTCGACGGTCGCGACCTCGCAACGCTGGGACAGAATAGCCTCGTCGTGGCAGAGCTCTTTAATCATACGTTCCTCCATAGGGGTCGTTGTAACTGCTTAAGTATACGGTACCCACACATTTTCATACGGAAAATACCGCCCGTCCGCTACAAAGCGCCGAACATCAACATGTGAGGAACAGCAAGGTTGTAAAGGCGATATAGTGAATGAGTTCGTGTCAATCGGCCTAAACTCGGGGCCGAACAAGGAAAGGGTATGCATGGACGAACTTTTTCACGTCAGTGAGCGCAAGTCCACAATCGGGACCGAACTTCGCGCTGGACTGACAACATTCCTGGCGATGGCCTACATCATCGCCGTCAACCCCGCAGTGCTCTCGGGCGCCGGCATCGATGCGGGAGCACTCGCCTGCGCCACTTGCCTGGGCGCCGGCATCATGACCATCTGCATGGGCATCTTCGCCAACCGCCCGCTCGCCTGCGCGTCGGGCCTGGGCATCAACGCCATGATCGCGGGCATCGCCACCACCATGTGCGGCGGTGACTGGCACGTGGCCATGAGCGTTATCTTCCTCGAAGGCATCGTCATCTTGCTGCTCGTCCTTTGCGGCCTGCGCGAGGCCATCATGGACGCCATCCCCGTGGTCCTGCGCCACGCCATCTCGGTGGGTCTGGGCCTGTTTATCGCCATGATCGGCCTGTGCGACGCCGGCATCATCACCGCTGGCGCCGGTACGCTCGTCGGCCTGGGCGACATCGCCTCCCCCACCTTTATCGTCGGCATCATCTCCATCGTCGTGACGGTTGCCCTGGCTTCCCGCAACGTGCCGGGCTCGCTGCTCATCGGCATCATCGTCGCCGTTATCGCCGGTATCCCGCTGGGCGTCACCCACGCCCCCGAGGGCCTCATCGCACCGCTCGACTTCTCGACCTTTGGCGCCCCGTTTGCCAGCACCGCAGACGGCAACATGGCCATCGTGAAGGTTCTGACCGACCCGATGCTGCTCGTCGTTGCCTTCTCGCTGCTCATGAGCGACTTCTTCGACACCATGGGCACCGCGATGGCCGTCGCCAAGCAGGGCGAGTTCTTGACCGAGGACGGCAATGTCGAGGACATCCGTCCCATCCTGGTCGTCGACTCCGTGGCCGCTGCTGCCGGTGGCTTTATGGGCGTCTCCTCCATCACCACCTTCGTCGAGTCCACTTCCGGCGCCGCCGACGGTGGCCGCACGGGCCTCACCTCCGTCACCACCGGCGTGCTGTTCATTCTCGCCGCGTTCTTCTCCCCCATCGTCACCATCGTTTCCAGCGCCGCCACCTGCGGTGCTCTGGTCTACGTCGGCTACCTCATGATGAGCGAGGCCTCCGAGATCGACTGGTCCGACGTGTCGCAGGGTTTCCCGGCGTTCATGATTGTCGCCGGCGTGCCCTTTACCTACTCCATCTCTGCCGGCATTGGTCTGGGCTTTATCGCCTACGTGATCGTCGCGCTCTTTAAGGGCGAGGCCTCCAAGATCAAGCCGCTCATGTGGATCGCAGCCCTCGCCTTCCTCGTCTACTTCTTTGTAGCGTAGCGGCAAAGCTGCCAAAGCAGAACACCAAAGCGCGGAGTCGCATCGAGCGGCTCCGCGCTTTTCTTTTAAAGCCAGGCAACGCACGGACGCGCGATGTTTTGCTTCCCAAGTTTTGGACATTTTGCCCTCCAAACGGCACTACCGCCGGCTACATCCTGCAGATATGCTGGGCGTAATCGCATAGGCCCTATGAGGATGGGAGTAACCATGGCCGCCTTGTTCACGACCCCCAAGCGCAATGACAAAACCTCTGGAGCCCATTTTGTCGAGCCCGACGTGCGCCGTCGCACGCTGCTCGCACACGGAAGCTGGCGCCGCGTGACACGCCGCATCGTTGTAGGCGCCGTATGCGCGCTCACGGTAAGTTCGCTGCTCATGCCGAGCGTCTCGCTCGCAGCCGAGTGGGTGGACGTCGGCGG
>UQJA01000126.1 GCA_900541285.1 uncultured Collinsella sp. | reverse complement strand
CGCGCCGGCTGCCGCCGTGACGTGCGTGCCGTCGATCGTAATGTCGGAGAGGCCTTCGCCCAGCGCCACGACGACGCCGCGGATGCCCTTGTCGCCGACGAGTAGGTCGGAGCCGTTGCCCACGATGGTGAGGGGCAGATCGCAGCGATAGCAGGTATCGAGCGTGGCGACGAGGCCCTGCTCGGTATCGGGCGTGACAAAGACGTCGGCCGGGCCGCCGATCTTAAACGTGGTGTGCTCGCGCATGGGCTCGCTCATCAGTACGTTGTCCTCGCCGGCAACGCCAGCAAGCGCGCACAGCAGGTCCTCGTTAAAAAAGTCGTTCTCGTGCATACGAATATCCGCCTTTTGGTGGTCGTTGTCATCAATCGATTGCAATATACCCCACCCGGACGGATTTGGTGCGCTGGCGGCGATAAAACAGCCGTCTACCGGATTGGTAAAGTGTTTATCACCGAGGTAGAGGGGTAGTCGCTATACTTTCAAGAGATTGCGCGTAAACCCGGAAGGAGCGAGATGGCCAACAAAGTCACCCTCAAGCAGATCGCCCAGGAGGTGGGGCTTTCCCCCTCGTCGGTCTCGCTTGTGCTCAATAATCGGCCCTGTCGCATCTCGGAAGAAAACCGCAAGCTCATCAAAGAGGTCGCGGCGCGCAACCACTATGTTCCCAACCAGATCGCGCGCAGCCTGGTCATGCGCGAGTCGCGCACCCTGGGCCTTATCGTCCCTAACATCGAGAGCCGCTTTTTTGCCTCGCTCGCCGGTAGCCTGGAAAAGCGCTGCCGCGAGGACGGCTATGCGCTCTTCATTACCAGCTCGGGCGGAAGCGCCGATGACGATCTGGAGCTGCTGCGCCAGCTGGTGACGCGCGGCGTTGATGGCGTCTTCCTGGTCGTAGGCGACGAGTTCTCCGACGACCGCGCCCTGCGCGAAGAAGTCAGCCATCTGCCTATCCCTGCCGTGATGGTCGACCGTGCCATTGAGGGGCTCGAGTGCGACAAGGTGATGTTCGACCACGAGATGGGTGGCTACATGGCCACTCGCTATCTGATCGAGCAGGGCCACCGTCGCATTGCCTGCTTGGTTAACGCGCGCCGTTCCAATACGGGGCGTAAGCGACTTGCCGGCTATGAGCGCGCGCTGCGCGAGGTTGGCCTGCCTATCGACGCACGTTTGGAGTTTGAGAGCGAGTACTACATTCCGAGTGCCTATGAGGCCTCGGAGGCGGTGCTCGCAACTGATGCCACCGCTGTGTTCGCAAGTTCGGATAACATCGCCCTCGGTCTGCTCAAGCGCTTGCACGAGATGGGGAAGAGCATCCCGGGCGATATCTCGGTGGTGAGCTATGACAACTCGGCGGCCGACGTTCTCTTTGAGCCGGCGCTGACCGCGATTGAGCAGGATCCAGGTATCCTCGCGGAGCATGCTTTTGGCTGCATGTCCAAGCGTCTTGCCGGTAGGGGCGGTAGACGTGCCGAAGAAGTCGTTCTGGAGCCGGCGCTTATCGTTAAGGGCAGCGTGCTCGAGCTTACCGAATGTAGCTAAGCGTACTTGTTTGTTTGCATAGATTGCATGCGGAGTGTCCGCTATTTGCCGGCGGGGCCGGGGTGCCTGCCTTGTTTTGAAAAGTGGGCTCCGCGAACTTCTCAAAACAAGGCAGGCACCCCGGCCCTCGTCCGTAAACTCTTCCGCTGGGCGAGCCATAGACGCCGCGTACCGATACGGTAAAGTGGCTTGAAATTGGTGCTATATTCAGCTTGAGTTGTTTAATGCTAGTACGGGAGGGTGATATGGGGCTGTTCAAGAAGAAAAACCCGCAGGATGCCTTTGATCCCGATGTGTTTACCATCACGGATACGATTTTGGACCCACCGCGGTTTACGTTTTTGCCGGCTATCTACCAGGATGCCACGCGCCGCAAGTGGGCCGTGCATCAGCGCGGCGGCGAGCCGAAGATTTTTGACTATGCGGATGTGTTGCAGTGCGAAGTGGCCGAGGCGGGCGATCCGGAGGCCGAGGAAGTGGCCTCAAAACAGGAATTTGCCCAGCGTATCCTGGCAAATCCTGCCAAGGCGGCGAAAATAAACGCTGCCAAGCGTAATATGTGTCTTGGTATGGGCGTTGTTGTGGCGGTTCAGACGGGAAAAGACGAGGTTTCCAAATTAGAGATTCCCGTTATGACCGACGAAGTCAAACGCGATTCAAGTCTATATAAGTCGTATCGGAATGTCGCCGAGAAGATTAAGGCCGAATTTGATGCCATGGGAGGGCTGGTCTAATTTTGGCGGCATACGTTTCTGAATGAGGAGTCTGTGCAATGGCAGGCGAATCTTATGCAATTCCCCCCAAAGATCGTGCTGTTGAGGGAATTCTTTGGTATATCCAGCACCACCAGCTTGCCGGCGGCGATCGCCTGCCGGCCGAGCGTGTGCTGTGCGAAGAGATCGGCGTTTCGCGTACGGCGTTGCGCGCCGGTATCACGCGGCTCATCTCGTGTGGAACGCTCGAGAGCCGTCGCGGATTGGGTACGTATGTGTGTCCTCCCAAGCCGCTGAATATCTTCCAGGAAACGTATAACTTTTCCGATGCTGTGCGGACTGCCGGCCTGCACCCCTCTTCTCGTCTGGTTTCCACCGGGACCATCGAGGCGGATGAGGCGCTTGCCGACAAGCTTGGGGTGGCTGTGGGCGCTCCTTTACTCCGCATGCAGCGCATTCGACTTATAGAGGGCGAGCCGGCGTCAATCGAGACCGCTCACGTTAACCTGTCCCTGTGCCCCGCGCTTCCCGAGCACGATTTTGAGTGTGAGAGCCTTTACGATGTCTTGCTCAAAGAAGGTGGCGTGCGTGTTGAGCATGGACGTGAGCATATCTCCATCTCGCGTTTGAACGCCGAAGAGGCCGAGCTGCTCCAGCAAGAAGAGGGAACGTCGGTGTTCTATGAGAGCTCGATCGAATTTGATAAGGACATGCGTTTTGTGGAGCATTGCAAATCGGTGATTTTGCCCACAAAGTTCCGCTTTGCCGATAACGGCGAAGAGAACGGCATGAGGAGCGTGGCAGGTGAACAATGGCTGAAACAGTAGATGCCACCCCGGTTTATATGCGCATTCGACGCCGCATCGAGGAACGTATCGAGCGCGGTATATATCCCACGGGTTCCATGATTCCGTCCGAAAAAGACCTTGCCGAGGAATTTGGTACGACACGCTTGACCATCCGAAGCGCTGTCGATGAGCTGGTTCGGCGCGGGCAGATTCGCCGTGTTCGGGGAAAAGGTGCCTTTGTGGCGCAGAAAGTACCTGCTTTTTTTGAACGCACGGTCGGTTTCCGTGAATCGGTCCGTGCTTCGGGCGGCGAGCCGTCCGTCCGTATTCTCGCGCGTTCCAAGCGTTATGCGGGGCCATATTACGCCGACCTGTTTGGCATCGCCGAGGACGACCTGCTCTATTCCGTTCGACGCCTGAACTGCATAAACGGTAGCCCCGTATCGATTGAGACGGCGCTGATTCCCTGCCTGCTGTTCCCAACCATCGAAGATATTGACGTGTCGGTCTTCAGTTTGTACGAGACCTATGAGATGCTGGGCCGAAAGCCAGTCATGGCACAGGAAAAGCTCGATATCGAAGCGCTGGGCGCACGAGATGCCGGCCTCCTTGGACTGGAACAGGGCGATCTTGTTTTGCTTTTGGAATGCGTGAGCTATGACGCGAGCGGTCAGGCTATCGAGTATGTAAAGTCCTTCAATCGTGGCGATACGGGCGGCTACACCTATACGTACTAGCTGGTATTTTGTGAATAACGGCAGGGAAACTAACCAGTTTTGATCGTTGGGTCAGCTGTATATACAACCTTACAGGGCTCAAAATCGACCGTTCGCCGATGGGGATAAATTAATCGACAAAGAGGTATCAAAAAGACGTAACCTGTAACTGTGATTGGTATCAAATACTAATGATTTGTTACGAGGTGAGACGATGAAGATGCTCGATTACGTTCAGCTTGCCCATGTGCGTATGGGGGAGAACCTCGAGCGTTCGTCTGAGCTGGTAGCGCAGCTCGTTGATATTTTCCAGTCCGGTTCTTTTGACGCGCTGCGCATCGTTGCTTCGGGTTCGTCGCGCCATGCCGCCGATTGCGCCCGCGATTACCTGCAAGATGCCCTGCAAATGCAGGTGTCCGTTGTGACGCCCGAGGCCTTCGTTGATTTTGAACACACCTATCCGCAGCATGCGCTCAACATCGCCGTCTCGCAGAGTGGCTATTCGACCAATACGATTGCGGCGCTCGATTACATGCGCGCACACGATATGGCTGCAGTTGCGCTCACGGCAAACGTCGAGGCGCCCATCAAGGAGCACGCTGACATCGTTCTTGACTACGGTGTGGGCGTCGAGTCGGTGGACTTTGTGACTCTGGGCGTTGAGGTTCTCGTTGAGTACCTGGTGCTCTTTGGTATCTACGGCGGTCAGGCGCGCGGAACGATTGACGCCAAGGGCGTTGCCCAGCGTCTTGACGACCTGCGCGAGGCTATCCATGCCAATGCCGTGATGTGCAAGACCGCCGAGGCATATGTCCAAGAACACATGCTCGAGCTTTCTGAGCACACGCCCGCCATGGTCGTCGGCAACGGCCCCAACTATGGCGTTGCCGAAGAGGCGGCCCTCAAGCTGAGCGAGACCATCAAGATTCCTGCCATGCATCACGAAGGCGAGGAGTTCGTCCACGGTCCCGAGATGCAGATCGTTCCGGGCTATCTGGTGTTTATCGTCGACGATCCGCAGGGGTCGGAGCGTCTTGCGAATATCGCTGATGCGCTATCGAACGTTACGACAAAAACGGTGCTGCTCACGGCCCATCCCAAGGGTAGGGCTCACGAGGTTGCGGTGCCTCAGGTGGCTCCGCTGCTCAGCGCAATTCCCAATCTTGTGTTCTTCCAGACGATTGCGGCCATGATAGCCGAGCGTCTGAAGTCATGGGACGTGCACCCGTATCTTGATGCCGTCTCCAAGCAAATGGAGGTCAAGGCAGAGGGCTACGAAGAGTCAGTCAATGCGCTTAAGGCCAAAGCGGCCGAGTGTTACGGAATGTAAGCGGGTTTTGATGCCCGTTGGCATGGGGGATGTGGAAACAACCCCAGAAAGGAGAGACAAATGAAGGAAACCGAGAAGATCGAGATCATGCATTTCGACCAGGAGGGCTATCTCGAGGACGGCAAGGCGCTCTACGAGACCGGCAAGAAGATGACCGCGCTCGCCGACAAGGTCGCCGACGAGGG
>UQJA01000125.1 GCA_900541285.1 uncultured Collinsella sp. | reverse complement strand
CCGTAGGGGGGTTTTTATCTTTCGGAGATAAAACCCCGCCGTTCTTTAACGGCGGCTTTTCTTGTTGGTGGCTATCTGCGCAGTGGTGCCAATAGTATTTTGCGGAAGATCTACCTCTCGCTTGGCATGGAAGTAGGGTGGCCGGGCTGGTCGTCGTAGGCGTATTTGCTGTACACGTTGACCTCCCACTGCTTTTTTTCGACCTTTGCTACAGAATCTAGGATGAAGCCGGTCGCAAGGCTCAGGCCGCACAGGAACATAAACGAGGCGGCGAGCATAGCGGTGGGGAAGCGCGGGACGAGGCCGGTCTGGAAATATTCGACAACGATGGGCATGCCCAGGGCGAGGCCGAATACCGCGAACAGAAGCGCAACGAGGCTGAAGAACTTCAGCGGGCGGTAGTCCTTGAACAGCGTGCCGATCATCGCAACGACTTTAATGCCGTCGCTCACGGTGTTGAGTTTGGACTCGGAACCCTCGGGACGGTCGCGGTACTCGATGGGCACATCTTTGATGCGCCAGCGGTGGTCGACGGCGTGGATCGAGAGCTCGGTTTCGATCTGAAAGCCCTCGGAAAGCACTGGGAAGGTTTTAACGAACGGGCGGCTCATGGCGCGGTAGCCTGTCATGACGTCATCGAAGCTGTAGCCATAGATCCACTTGATCATGGCGCGGACCAGATTATTGCCAAAGCCGTGGAAGGCACGCTTGTTCTCCTCGGCGTAGGTGCCGTTGGAAAGGCGATCGCCTACGGTCATGTCGGCCGTGCCGTTAAGGATGGGCTCGCAGAGGGCCTTGGCCGCCTCGGCGGGGTAGGTGTCGTCTCCGTCGACCATCAGGTAGCAATCGGCGTCGATATCGCGAAACATCTGGCGGCACACGTTGCCCTTTCCCTGACGGGGCTCAAAGCGGACTGTGGCGCCGTGCTCGGTGGCAATGCGTGAGGTATCGTCCGACGAGTTGTTGTCATAGACATAGACCGTCGCCTGCGGAAGCTCGCGGTGAAAGTCGTCGATGACTTTGCCGATCGTGAGCGCTTCGTTGTAGCAAGGGATGATGACGGCGATGGATTCAGAATTCACTTAATGCTCCTTATACATTCAATCCTAGAAAGTATAGCCGTTTGGGCCTGGCATCCTAAGATGTGGGTTAGTTCTCCAGTTTTGTTGCGCGAATCGTTTGCATGGCCGTCGGGTCTATACTGTTCGTTTGTCAACGATTACGAGTAAAGGAGTTGCATCCGTGTCGGATCAGACAAAGCAACAAGAAACTCGCAGTCTGCCTGCGACGTTTGCTAAGAACGAATTTGAGAAGGACGCGTTTATCCTTCGTCAGCTGGTTACCAAGGATTTTAAGATCAAGTATCGCCGTAGCGTTCTGGGCGTCGCATGGTCGGTGCTCAACCCGCTGCTGATGATGATCGTCATGGCCATCGTGTTCTCGACGATTTTTGGCCAGGGCCGCAATGGCTCAATGACGCCCGAGATGTACCCGCTGTACTTGATCGTGGGTAACATCACCTTTGCCGTCATGTCTGAGTCTACTAACCAGGCCCTGACGTCGATCGTGGGCGCTGCCCCTCTGCTCAAGAAGGTTAAGGTGCACCGCTGGGTTTTCCCGGTGCAGAAGGTGCTCTTCTCGCTGCTCAACTTTGCCTTCTCGCTGGTCGCCGTCGCCATCGTCATGCTGTGGTTCCGCGTTATGCCTTCTTGGCACCTGATTCTGTTGCCGGTTTGCCTGCTGCTGCTTATGTGCTTCTGCATGGGCCTGGGCATGATGCTCTCTGCCCTTACGGTCTTCTTCCGCGACGTTATGCATCTGTGGAGCGTCGTCATTACGGCGTGGACTTACATTACGCCCATCTTCTGGACGACTGACTATATTGCGCAAATGCCGCATCTCGTGCGTATCTTGGTGTATGCGAACCCCATGTTCAACTACCTGCAGTTTATGCGCGATATCTTCCTGTTCCAGACTACGCCCTCGCTTATGACGTTTGGTATGTGCGTCGCTTGGGCGGTTCTTGCGCTTATTATTGGCTATACCGTGTTCCATAAGTCCGAGCGCAAATTTATCCTCTACATCTAAGGAGTGCTGTGATGACTGAATCTGTTGTTGATTACAGCGAGCAGCCTCTGGCTGTCGAGGTCGACGACGTCACCATGATCTTTAACATGGCGTCCGAGTCGCTGACCAACCTCAAGGAGTACTTCATTAAGCTTGCCAAGCACGAGCTGTTCTTTGAGGAGTTTAGGGCGCTTAAGCACATCTCGTTTGATATTCATCGCGGCGAGGTTGTGGGTCTGGTCGGCACCAATGGCTCCGGCAAGTCTACGATGCTCAAGATTATCGCTGGCGTTCTTGAGCCTAGCGAGGGCAGCGTTAAGGTGCACGGTAACATCGCGCCGCTGATTGAGCTTGGCGCCGGCTTTGACCCCGAGCTGACCGCCCGCGAGAACATCTATCTGAACGGCGCCCTGCTCGGCTATACCAAGGAGTTCATCGACGCCAACTTTGACGGCATTATCGAGTTCGCTGAGCTGCAGAACTTTGTCGATATGCCGCTTAAGAACTTCTCTTCGGGCATGGTGGCGCGTATCGCCTTTGCAATCGCGACGATTACCGAGCCCGATATTCTGATCGTTGACGAGACGCTGTCCGTCGGTGATGTGTTCTTCCAGCAAAAGTGTGAGGCCCGCATCCAGCACTTTATCCAGAGCGGCGACGTGACGGTTCTGTTCGTTTCGCACTCTATGGAGCAGGTTGAGCGCATCTGCCAGCGTGCCGTTTGGATTGAGAAGGGTGACCTTCGCATGGACGGCCCGGTCGATGAGGTCTGCAAGGCGTACCGCGAGCAGTTCAACTAGGTTATAATTACTTGCGCCTGACAGGCTTGTGCTTGCTTGGGCGTGCGGTTATTTGCTCCATTAGCTCAGTTGGATAGAGCAGGGGACTTCTAATCCCAAGGTCGACGGTTCGAATCCGCCATGGAGCACCATCGTTTATTAAGCCCAGACCGCTTGGTGGTCTGGGCTTTTTTCATCTTGTGTGTTGCTGGAGCCGAGCGCGAGCAAGCCGCTGCTGTTTGTTGGGGTTGGCATTTTACTTTTCGAGATGCTCTTTCAGCAGCTCCAACGCGTGGGCGTAGCCCTTCAGGCCCTCTCCGGTGATGGTGGCGAAGCAGGCCAGACGGGCGTAGCTCACCTGGCGGAAGTCTTCGCGGGTCTCGACTGCGCTAATGTGGACCTCCACAGCCGGGATGGCGACGGCTTTGAGCGCGTCCAGGATGGCCACGCTTGTGTGCGTGTAGGCGGCCGGGTTGATGGCGATGCCGTCGACCTTTCCGTAAGCCTCCTGGATCTTGTCGACGATGCTGCCCTCGTGGTTAGACTGGAAGACCTCGACCTCGTCGAAGCCCTGTGCGGCACCCGCTTCCTGGCAGATCTGCACTAAGCGATCGTAGTTGTCGCTGCCGTAGATGCCTGGCTCGCGAATGCCGAGCATGTTGAGGTTGGGGCCGTTAATGACGAGTGCTTTCATGGTTGCTTCCTTTGCAGTTGAAAAACCACCACAAAGGTGCCTGCCCCCTTTGTGGTGGTTTTGGTTAGAGAGCGGGTGGGAGGGTGTCGAGGAGGGCATGGGCGGTGTTGGCGGCGCAGTCGCGTGAGTCGATGATGTAGTCGGCCCAGGCGCGGTAGCGCGGCATACGCTGCTCGGCCAGCTTGTCGATGCCGTCGCGCGCGGTGATGGGGCGGCCCTTGTGGGCGAGCTCGTCGAGCTTGCGGTTGAGCATCACGATTTGGCTGTTTTGGTGCAGCAGAGGGTAGTTCTCGTCGCGCGTAACCACGCCGCCGCCGGTGGAGAGCACCAAGCCGCTGCGCTTGGAGATGTCGGCCAGCGCTGCCGTCTCCTGCTCGCGGAAGGCCGCCTCGCCGCACTTGATGATAAAGTCGGCGCAGGGCATGCCAAGGCGCTCCTCGAGGGCGCGATCGAGATCGATGTGCTCGCGGCCCGTGAGCTGGGCGATCTGCTCGCCCACGCGGGTCTTGCCCGAGCCCGGCATGCCGATCAGCGCGATGTTCTGTTCGCGGCGTGACAGGCGCTCCGTTACGTCCAGGATCCTCTCGCGCGGGGTGGCTTTGCCGGTATAGCGCTCGACAGCTTGTGCCGCCTGGGCAACAAGCATAAGCAGGCCGCCGATGCAGGGGATGCCGCGGCGCTCGGCCTCGAGCATGAGTCCCGTGCGGGCGGGGTTGTAGACAATGTCGATGACGCCCTCGAGCACGTCAAGTCCTTCGAGCGTGCAGGGCGCATCGGGGCAGTGGGGGAACATGCCGGCAGGCGTGCAGTTGACGAGCAGGGCGGCGTCGGATTGCTGCGCGATGTTGCCGTAGTTGACCTCGCTCGTGCGACCCACGGGTACGACGATGGCGCCCATGTCTCCCAGCACCATACTTGCCGTGGTGCCGGCGCCGCCGGTGGCACCGAGCACGAGGACCTTCTTACCGGCAACCTTTACGCCCAGCTCTTCGACCAGGCATTGGAAGCCAAAGTAGTCAGTGTTGTCGCCGCGCAGACGGCCATCGGGCAGACGCGTGATCGTGTTGACGTTGCCCATGCGCTCGGCCAGCGGACTCAGCTCGTCCAGGTATTCCATGACGGCGCGCTTGTAGGGGATGGTCACGTTGGTGCCCTCCCATTCGTCGCCGGTCATAAAGGCCTGGAGGTCCTCGGGCTCGCGCTCAAATCGCACGTACTCGAGCCCCGCGAGCTCTTTGTAGATGGTCGGGGTGTAGCTGTGGCCCAGCACGCGGCCCAGCACGCCGTAGGGACGGGTTGCAGCGGAATCGATCATCTAGAGTACCTCCGTGTAGCTGCCAAAGTAGGTGAAGTTCTCGCACACGTCGTCGATGGAATCGAGCAGGTCGTCGAGGGCCTTGCTGCCAAAGGGGCAGTCCAGATCAAAGTAGAACATAAACTCAAAGTCGCGGCCGGGGATGGGGCGGCTCTCGAGCTTGATGAGGTTGATATTGAGCGCGTAGAAGCGCTCGAGTACGCGATAGAGCGCGCCCGGCTCGTTGGCCGTGGTGATCATGAGCGAGGTGCGGTTGGCGCCGGGGTAGACGCGCGGCTCGCGGCTGATGACGACAAAGCGCGTGTAGTTGTTGTCCGAGTCCTGGATGTTGGGCTCCAGCATCTCCAGGCCATAGAGTGCCGCGCAGCTGCGCGAGGCGATGGCGGCGACGTCGGTGCGCTCGGAGTTGGCGACCATCTCGGCCGACATGGCCGTGTTGGGGTACTTGGTGGCATGCAGGCCGTGGCCCTCGATAAAGCCGGCGCACTGGGCAATGGCTTGGCCGTGGCTGTAGACCTCGCGCCCGTCGGCGAGCTTTGTGCCGGGTT
>UQJA01000124.1 GCA_900541285.1 uncultured Collinsella sp. | reverse complement strand
AACAAGTGTGGCATAATTGGTATTGTTTGCAAGTACCTTCGCCGCCTGCTTTAACTAGTCACGAAAAGCGATGTCTGAGCGCTTCGACCACGTTGGGCGGCACAAACGTCGATACATCGCTGCCGAGCGAGGCGATCTGGCGAACGACCGAGCTCGAGATGTAACCGTACTGCGGAGCACTCATGACAAAGATGGACTCCAGCTCGCTATCCAAGCGATAATTGAGGTCGGCCTGCTGCAGCTCATACTCAAAGTCGGTCATGGCGCGCAGGCCCTTGACCACGGCCCCCGCCCCCTGCTCACGAGCGAAGTCGACCAAGAGGCCGGTAAAGGGCAGGACTTCGACGCCGTCGATATTACCGAGCGCCTCGCGGGCCAGCGCCACGCGCTCATCGAGCATAAACGTGGTGCCCACACCGTTTTTACCCTGCGACTCTGCAACAGCGACGATCACACTGGGAAAGATGCGGCGGGCGCGGCGGATCACATCGATATGGCCAAACGTGATGGGATCGAAGGTGCCCGGGACGATCACGCGGTTGATGGTGTCATTCATGGGCGTCCTCCTGAAACGTCGTGGCATCGTTGTTATCGGCATCGGTGACGGCACTATCGTCCTCACCGTCGTCATCGCCGACCCAACGAAGCAGGTCGACCGACGTAATGCCGTAGCGCTTCTCACGTACAGTCTCAAAGCCTGCCGGATGCGCGCCCGCATCGGCGGAGGCATGCTCAAACAGGGCATAAGCGCCAGGCGCAAGCAGACCCTGCTGAGCCAGGTTCTGCAGCATTTCCTCGACCGGCTCGGCACCAAAAGCATAGGGCGGGTCGAGCAGGACCAAATCAAAGGGGCCGCCCGGTACACGACCGCGCGAGGCACTTGCCAGCATGTCGCCCGTGACCACACGCCAACGCGCACGGTCACGGCAGAGCGACTCGATATTCTTGGTAATGAGCCGCGCGGCGTTGCGATCGATCTCAAACGTCGTGAGCGAGCGGGCCCCACGAGAGAGCATCTCTAACCCTAAGGCACCGGAGCCGCCAAAGGCGTCCAGCACACGAACCTCGTCCAAATCGAAATCGAATGCCGACATGACCATAGATGCGCACGCCTCGCGCACGCGATCAGTCGTGGGGCGGGTGACATCGCGACCACGGGGCTCCTCGATCTTACGACCGCGCCATTCGCCGCCGATGATTCTCATCCTCCGCTGACCTCCTTAAAGATATGTCGATAACGCATGGCGACCGCCTCGCGCAAGGGACGCGTCGCCACAGAGTCAAGGTTGCAAGCATACCGCAAGAGCTCGACCGCGTCCAAATGGGCCCATTCGATAAGGTCCTCATCGGCATCCAGGTCCACAAAGCGCAAGGTCACGCCACCGTGCTGACGGTACCCCAGGATTTCGCCCTCGTGACGCAGACGCAGGTCCATCTGGGCAAGCGTAAAACCATCCGAGGTCTTTTCGAGCGACTGGAGACGGTCTTGTGCCGCCGAGGCGCCGCCATTGCCCTTGGAGTGCGTCATGACCAGGCACGTGCCCGACACGCTGCCGCGGCCCACGCGACCGCGTAGCTGATGCAGCGCCGCCAAGCCAAACCGCTCACCGTTCTCGATGACCATGACGGTGGCGTTGGGCACGTCGACGCCCACCTCGACCACCGTAGTCGAGACGAGCACGTCAATCTCGCCACGCTTGAAGGCGTCGATCACGCGATCCTTCTCCCCCGCTGGCATACGGCCGTGAAGGCGCTCGATGGCAAGACCCGGCAACGCCAGACGCAGGCGATCGAGCTCGGTCGCCGTATCGTGCAGCGGCACAGGCACGGTCACGCGGCCCTCGTCGTCGCGGGCGATACCGGGCACGTCTTCAAGCTCATCGGCCGAGTCACTCGGCTCCACGAGCGGGCAAATCACGTAGGCCTGCTGACCCTTGTCATGCGCCTCGCGGATGGCTCCATAGGCGAGGTCACGGCTCGACTCGGTGAGAACACACGTCGTCACACCGGCACCCGGAACAGGCCGGTGGCGGATGATGCTCGTATCCAGATCGCCGTAGACCGAAAGCGCCAGCGTACGCGGGATGGGCGTTGCCGTCATAACGAGCAGATCGGCACCGGGGCCCTTCGCGCGCAGGGCGTTGCGTTGGCCGACGCCAAACCGGTGCTGCTCATCGATGACCACGAGCGACAGATGCTTGAACGTAACGTCATCCGAAAGGACCGCGTGGGTGCCAAAGAGCACATCAAGCTCGCCCGATTCCAGCTGGGCATGGATCTGCTCGCGCTCTGAGGCCGGCGTGGCACCCGTCAGAAGCGCCCAGGACATGCCGGCCTGCGAGAGCAGAGGGCCGGTCTTATCGGCATATTGGCGCGCCAGAACGCCCGTGGGCGCCATAACGCAGGCCTGCGTACCGCTATCGGCAGGCGTGGTCATCCTTGCCGGCAGCCACGGCCAGCGCGCAAGCGGCAACGGCGGTCTTACCGGTACCGACATCGCCCAGCAGCAGGCGGTTCATCACGCGCCCGCCATCGCACATGTCGTGCAGAATGTCTTGGAATGCGGCCTCCTGCTCGTCGCTCAGCGAAAACGGAAGGGCCTGTTTAAGTGCGCCCAGATGCTCGCCCGCGGTGTGGGCATAGGGCACCACATCGACCAGGCCACCGTCGTTGCGCAGACGCAGCGCCAGCTGCAGGTAGAGGCACTCCTCGTAGGCAAGACGCCGGCGTGCGATGTCGCGCTCAGCCATGCTCGAGGGAAAGTGGATCGAACGCAACGCGCGGGCATTGCTCATGAGCTTCCGCTTTGCGCGCAGCGGCGCGGGAATCGGATCGAACGGATTGCCGACGACCTCGAGCGCGCCGCTTACGATGCGGCGCATCCACGCCTGGCTCACGCCATCGCTCACGTAATGGACCGGCAGAATGGTGCCTGCGGCGCGCCCGTCCTCGAGCTTTTCAAAGTGGGGCGAGGCCATCTGCTTAAAACCGTAGGCAAACTCGACCTTGCCCATCACGGCCAGGCGGTCGCCCTGCTTAAGCTGCTGGGCAATCCAGGGCTGGCGGAAAAAGGCGACCTGCAGCACGCCCGCCTCGTCAACAAGTGAGACCTCAGTCACCTGCATGCGCGGACGCGGCTGCTTTTGGACGATACGGTCGACCGTGGCGATGATGGTGCACACGGTACCGATGGGCGCCATCTCGATGGACCACGAACGGGTAAAGTCGAGGTATCGATGAGGAATATGGAGAAGGAGGTCCCCCACCGTCCGAATTCCCAGACGGCGAAGGGCCTCCTCACGTTTACCCGAAACATATTTGAGTCGCGCGATATCCTCGTCGAGCGCATTGCTCTGGGCAAAGCGCTCCGAGACGCGCGGCACGGAGCACAGCTCGGACATAGGCAGTTGCCTACTCGATCGAGAAGATCACGGGATAGAGCGGCTGCTCGCCACGATGGGCGTCGATCTCCAAGTCGGGCTGAGCCTCCTCGATAGCGTCGACGATCTCCTGGAAGACCTCATCGGACAGCTCCTCGCCGGCCAGAATCGTCAGCGCGTCACCCTCCTCTTCCTCCTGCATGCGGTTGATGCAATCGAGCGTGACCTGCTTCACGTCGGAGCCGACCACGTCGATGGAGCCGGCGATGATACCCATGACGTCACCGGAGTGAATCGGAGAGCCGTCAGAGGCGCTGGAATCGCGCACGGCGCGGGTGACCTCGCCATCGCGGACCTCGCTGATGGCGTCGACCATGGCGGCGACGGCGTCCTCGAGCTCGGAATCGGGCAGGACCGCGAACAGCGCGGAGAACGCCTGCGGAACGGTCTTGGTGGGAACGACGGCGACCTTCTTGTCGGTGCAGGCAGAGGCTGCGGCCTCGGCAGCCATGCGGATGTTGCCGTTATTGGGCAGGATGATGACCGAGGTCGCGTTGACCTGGTCAACGGCGCCCAGCAGGTCTGCAGTCGAGGGGTTCATGGTCTGGCCACCCGACACGATCACGTCGACGCCGAGAGACTTGAGGATGTCGGCCTCGCCGGAACCGGCGGCAACGGCGACAAAGCCCAGGGCCTTGGCGGGCTCGGCGGCCTTCTCCTGGTCCTCGTGAATCTTGGCGGTACGGTCGTGGGCCTCCATCTCCATGTTGTGGATAAAGACCTCATAGATCTGACCGAGCTGCAGCATGTGCTCGAGCACCAGGTTGGGGGTGTTGGAGTGCACATGGATCTTGTAGTCGGGATAGGCGCCCACGAGCAGCTCACAGTCGCCCATGGAGCCTAGGAACTTAAGGCACTCGTCCTCGTCAAACGGGGCATCGGCCTTAAAGAGGAACTCGTTGCAGTAGCGGAACTCCGAGCCCTCCCAGTCGTCGTTAGCCTCGATCTCAACACGGCCAAGAGCGGCATCGCGGGCAGAGCCGGCGGAGTCAAACGTAGCGGAGAAATCCTCGACCACGGTGCTGCGACCAAGAGCGGCAGCCACAAAGTTCTCGAGGAAGATGGCAAAGCCAAAGGCGCCGGAGTCGACCACGCCGTTCTCCTTCAGAACGGGCAACAGGTCGGGTGTGCGGGCGACGGACTGGTACGCCTCGACGACGATAGCATCGAGCGCATCCTCGGCCGAGAACTTCTTCTTCTCGCACTCATCGGCCTTGGTCGAAACATCGCGCAGGACCGTGAGGATCGTGCCCTCGATGGGCTTGCGGACAGCCTGGAAGGCGACCTTGACGGCACGACGGAAGGCGAAGGCAATGTTGGCGGACGTAATAGGCTCGTCGGCAGAGACAAGGCCCTCGGCCACGCCGCGAAGAATCTGCGAGGTGATGACTCCGGAGTTACCGCGGGCACCCATCAGGGAGCCGTGGGTGATGGCACCGGCGATGGCCTCCATATCGGCATCGGCGGGAAGGGCAGAGAGCTCCTTGGTCACCGAGGCGAGCGTGAGCGACATGTTGGTGCCGGTATCGCCGTCCGGGACGGGAAATACATTCAGGGCGTCCACCTTTTGGCGGTTGTTTTCAATATTATTGGCGCCGGAGATATACGCCTCCGACAGCTGCTTTGCGGTGATCAAATCGTACGCTCCTTCCGGGTGCGCCGCGCGGCGCTCCCTGCAAATTGCAATAATAAAGCGAGAGCCGTTTTATGCGGTCATCTCATCCACATATACATTTACGCGCGCTACCTTAAAGCCGGTGCATTCCTCCACCGTATAGCGCACATTGTGGATGATGCTCTGCACGATGGCGCTGATATTGATGCCGTAGGTCACAGCAATGTGAATATCAACGATCAGTTTGCCGTCGGTGGTTTTTACACGCACGCCCTTATCGGGCACATCACTTTTGGTGATGGCGTAGCGCAGTCCCTGGTAGGTGGAATTGATCATTCCGGCAACGCCATAGCCCTCGGAGGCCGCCATGCCGATCAGGTTGGCAAAGTATTCCTGCGAGATCTCCACGGTACCCAGTGTGTTTTCGTAGCCTATCATCGTATCCCTCCGTTTT
>UQJA01000123.1 GCA_900541285.1 uncultured Collinsella sp. | reverse complement strand
ATCACCGGCTGGCGTCTGGGCTACACTATCGCCCCTGCCGAAATCACCGAGCGCATCAAAAAGGTCCACGACTTTCTCACCGTGGGCGCCGCCGCCCCCCTGCAGGAAGCCGTCGTCACCGCCCTCAATTTCGACGACAGCTATTACGATGAGGTCCTCGACCTCTATACCGCCAAACGCGACCTGTTCTGCCAGGGACTCGACAGCATCGGTCTTGAGCACAACGTGCCGCAGGGCGCCTACTACGTCATGATGGACATCTCAGAGTTTGGCTATGACAGCGACCTCGAGTTCTGTGAAGACCTCGCGTCTAAGGTGGGTGTGGGCGCCGTGCCCGGCTCGAGCTTCTTCCGCGAGCCCGTCAACCACCTGATTCGTTTCCACTTTGCCAAGCGAGACGAGACGCTTAACGCGGCATTGGAGAACCTCAAGTCGCTACGTGATAAAATCAAGCCGCGCGGGTAAGGACAGCCCGACAACTAGAGCAACCAAAGAAGCCCCGCACCGCCCACCGAGTTGCGGGGCTTCTTTCTATAACGCTTTCTTAAATTGTTTAGAGCTCTATACTTTAGTCACGGAGCAACTCGTCCCAGAGAGAGGAATACTATGGCAGAACAGCAGCTTATCGGAGCGCTCGAGGCCGGCGGCACCAAGATGGTCTGCGCCACGGGCTATGCAGACGGTACGGTCCTGGAGCGCGAGCAGATCGCGACCACGACTCCGCAGGAAACCGTCGAGGCCGTCAACGCATGGTTTGCCGACAAGGGCATCGCCGCGCTGGGCATTGGCGCCTTTGGCCCTACCGCAGTCAACCCCGCCTCGCCCCAATACGGCAAGATCCTGGAGACGCCAAAAACGGCATGGCGCTACTTTGACCTGCTGGGCACTATCCAAAACGAGCTCAATATCCCCTGCGGCTACGATACCGACGTCAACGTCGCCTGCCTAGGCGAGGTCACGTTTGGTTGCGCCAAGGGCCTTACCGATGTGGTCTACCTGACCATCGGCACCGGCGTGGGCGCCGGCGTGCTCTCGGGCGGTAAGCTCGTGCACGGCATGATGCACCCCGAGGCCGGCCACATCCTGGTCACGCGCGACCCGCGTGACACCATCGGCGAGCACAGTGCCTGCCCCTTCCATGACAACTGCCTGGAGGGCCTCATCGCCGGTCCCGGCGTCAAAAAGCGCTGGGATGGCAAGAGCGCCGGAGACATGGCCGATGACCCGGAGGCCATGGATCTGCTCGCGGGCTATCTGGCACAGGCGCTCATGACCTACACGCTGTGCTACGCGCCGCAAAAGATCATCATCGGCGGCGGCGTGGCCGACCACACCCCCATCGTGCCGCTCGCACGCAAAAAGTGCGCCGAGATGCTCAACGGCTATATCGTCACGCCCGAGGTCAACGATATCGACACCTACATCGTCAACAATAGCCTTGAGGGCAAGCAGGGCATCATGGGCTGCCTGGCCCTGGGTGCCGCCGCGCTTCAGCAGTAGGCGCGCCAAAGGGGCGCCACGTCGTCCAGCAATCCCATCCTACGGGATAACGCCGCCACGCCCTGTATAAGCCCCCAAACAAAGAAAGGCCGCCTAGGACCAAGCAATGTGTCCTAGGCGGCCTTTTTGGCACATATGAGCGATCGTAGAAGATATCGAAGCACAACGCCCGTCATCGCTCCGAAGCAGTCGATCATCACGTCGGTGATCATGCCAGCGCGACCGGGCACAAAGAGCTGAATCGTCTCGTCAATCGAGGGGATCAGCAGTAGGAAAACCGCCGTGGGAAGCAATACGTCAAAGGTGCGACGACCCTCAACGTCAAACGCATGTGTCGCCAGAATGCCAAGCACCATGTACTCGGTAAAATGCGCGCACTTGCGAATGACGAAGTTGGTCACCCACTCATACGGAAGCCCCATGCCGTTCAGAAAGCCTCGAACGGCCTCCATAATCGACAGACTCAATGAACCGGACCCTGTGCCGGGAACCAACGAATTGCCCCAGATGAGCAGCACCATCAGGCAGGTCGCGACCGCCCATTTTCGATCGAGTTTAAGCATGCAGAAGTTATGCCTCCGCACAGAGCGGCTCAAAGCTGGCGGTGCCACCCTCGATAACGCTCAGATAGGCACGACCAGTGCGCCTCACCGCTGCAGACTGCAGGCGGTCGATCTCCTCCTCGAGAATCTGATTGACGCGCTCGTGACGACGGTTCTCCATGATGCCAGCAGCGATGGCCTCGGCACGCTCGATACCTTCGCGCGAGATGCGGGCGGTATCCTCGGGAAACACGGCGCTGTGACGGCCGACATAGGCGGGGGCAGCAGGCTGAGGGGCAGCGACGGGAGCGGGGGCTGCAACAGGAGCAGGCTCGTCAATCTCATCCAGAATCGCGGTGGCGGCGGCCCACATGTCCTCGTGGCCCGAGTAATCGGCCATGGGGACATCAACCTCGAGCGAGGCGTCCGGAAGGTCGCCGGTGTCGATGCGATCTTGGGCATCAATCGATGCGGTGATGGCTGCAGGCTCATCGAGGTCATCGAGATCGATGTCCGCGGCACCGGAGATGATAGGCATGCTGGCGAGGTTTGCGTTGTACGGCGCAGCCTCAGCCGCCTGCTGCTGGGCAGGAGCGCCCCAAAGCGAGCTTTCGGCGGCACGGCGGGCGGCAACGGCCTCCTCGTCCGCGGTCATGGCTTCATCAACGTACGAATTGTCGGCAGAAGCGCTCGCATCCGCCGAGGTAGCGCTGTAGGCGTTATTGGATGCCGCGTTGGCAACGAGTGCCACGAAAGCCGCCGTGCTGCCCGCAGGGGCGGCCTGGGAGCCAGACACGGCGCGTGCCGCGGCGGCGATGTCGTCGCGATTGAAGGAGCCGGTCTGCCCGCCGTTGGTGAGCTCGTCGATGGCGACTTGATAGACGTCGCGCGAGTGTGCAGGGTCGCAGCTCACCGGCGAATCGTCGTCGAGCATGCTGTCGATCATGGACCAAGCCTCGTCCTCGTCCATAGCATCTGCGGCTCGAGCGATGGTAGGGACACCATCATCGGCATGACGGCGCTGGAACGCACCAGTCAGGCCGGAAAGGAATGCCGAGGTAGACTGCTCCGCCTGAGCCTGAGAAGCAGAAGCAGCAGCGTAAGGAGTCGCATCCTGCTGCTGAGCTGGAATCGAGGCGGTCTTGAACTCGCTTTGATGCTGATTGAGATTGGCGGCACCGCCCATGGCATCGGGCTGGAACAGACGCTCTTCACGCTGCGCACGGTACTCGGAGATGCCCAGCGAGGCGGCATAGATACCCACGCCTGCCACCGCGCCCACGGCGAAGGGAACCGCACCCGCCACGACCGTCTCGTTCACCGACGAAAACGGCAGCGTCGCGGCATACATAACCACGGGAGCGGCAAGGCCGATCCCGCACGAAAGTCCGGCAAGGACTGCTCGTTGTGTTGCATCAGAAGAAGCCATGAGCTCTCCCCATCTTCCAGCACCCAAATCGCATCATTCAGTTGGCTGCGCGAGAGAAGATGAAGCGGGGCTATGCCCCAAAGCAACGGTATATGGTTCGTTTCATCTGCGTTTTCCGTCGCGAAGCTTAAAAGCTATTATGCGAAACCGCCCCGTCGATTGCAAGCGACGATGTCGGATTGAAACGGGAAACCTGCTGCTTGCCAGTCTTATGGTCAAAAATAAGCGCGGAGCGGCGATATGGAAAAGGGCCGAGGCTCAAAGCCCCGACCCTTTATTGCATTGATGACTATCGCCGCGTGTGGATGACAACCTAGAACGTCTGCTCGTAATCGCTGTGCTTTTTTGCCGAACGCACCAGGAACTCCTGGTTGGTATTAGTGCCCTTGAGGCCCTTGATAAACGACGCGGCCGCGCGCTCGGTATTGTTCATGCCGGCGAGGATTCGGCGCAGGCCAAAGACAAACGGGCGCATCTGCTCGTCGACCAGCAGATCCTCGTTGCGCGTGCCCGAGGCAACGGGATCGATGGCCGGGAAGATACGGCGGTCGGCCAAGTCGCGGTCGAGCTTGAGCTCCATGTTGCCGGTACCCTTGAACTCCTCAAAGATGACCTCGTCCATCTTGGAGCCGGTATCGATGAGGGCGGAGGCCAGGATGGTGAGCGAGCCGCCGTTCTCGATGTTGCGGGCGGCGCCCAAGAAACGCTTGGGCGGATACAGGGCCGCCGAATCGACGCCGCCCGACAGGATACGGCCCGAGGCGGGAGCGGCCAGGTTATAGGCGCGAGCAAGGCGCGTGATGGAGTCGAGAACCACCACTACGTCGCCACCCAGCTCCACGATGCGCTTGGCACGCTCGATCACGAGCTCTGCCACGCGAGTATGGTTGTCGGCAGGCATATCGAAGGTCGAGGCCACGACCTCGCCCTTGATGGAGCGCTGCATGTCAGTGACCTCTTCGGGGCGCTCGTCGACGAGCAGGCAGATGAGGTGCACCTCGGGATTGTTGATCGAGATAGACTGGCAGATCTTCTTGAGGATCGTGGTCTTGCCGGCTTTTGGCGGCGACACGATCAGGCCGCGCTGGCCCTTGCCGATCGGCGACACGATGTCGATGGCGCGACCGGTGATGGAATCCTTGCCGTGCTCCATACGCAGAGGCTCATTGGGATAGACCGGGGTGAGATCGCCGAACTTGGGGCGGTTACGGGCCTGCTCGGGATCAAGGCCGTTGACGGTCGTGATCTTGGCAAGGCCGGCGCGCTTGTCGCCGCCGCGTGAGGGGCGCAGCGAGCCCTCGATCACATCACCCGTACGCAGGCGTGCGGAGCGGATGAGATATGCGGGAACAAAGGCGTCGTCGCTGGACTTCATGTAGCCGTGGGCATGGATGATGCCGGAGCTATCCGGGCGAATCTGCAGAATGCCCTTGATGTCGCGGAAGCCCTCGGCCTTCGCGGCGGTGGTGTAGATCTCCTCGACGAGCTCGGCCTTCTTCTTGCCGGTCGTCTCAATCTCGAACTCCTTGGCCTTCTCGCGCAGCTCGGCGACCTTCATGGCCGCGAGCTCCTCGCGCGAAAGCGTGGGCTCAGTCGGAGCGGCATTGCGCTCCTTATTGCGCTGCTTGCGGTCGCGCTGACGGTTGCGGCGATCGTTGTTGCGCTCGTCCTTGCGCTCGTTGCGGTCATTACGCTCGTCGTTGCGCTTGTGCTGACGGCGGTTGGGGCGAGCGCTCTCTTCGGTCTCGACGGGGGCGGTGCCATCGGTTGCGGAGGCGTCTTCGTTAGCCGAAGCATCATCGCTGGCCTCGGCATTGGAATCGCCCTGCGGCTCGGCCTCGGCATGCTGCTCGGCGGCCTTGGCCTTAGCGGACTTCTTGCGACCGCGCTTGGGCTTCTCGGACGCAGACTGTTCGACGTCTTGGGGCTCGGCGGCATCAGTCGATGCATCGGCGGTCGTCTCGGCGGAAACCTCGGACGCACCCTTCTTGGCAGCCTTGGCCTTGGACGTGCGCTTAGCAGCAGTACGATGGCTGCGACCAGGACGGACGTCGGCGGGCTCGACATCGGCAGAAAAGGGCTCGGGAGGCGGTCGGTCCGTT
>UQJA01000122.1 GCA_900541285.1 uncultured Collinsella sp. | reverse complement strand
ACGGGCCCCTTCATAGATTTTGGAATAAAAGGGCGCCGCGGATGGAGTTCCGCGGCGCCCAAGCCACACGCTAACAGCTTTAAGGAGTCAAAGCTGGTTTAGCCAAAGAAGCGCTTGATCTCAATCTCGGCGTTCTCCAGGCAGTCGGAGCCGTGGATCACGTTGGCGTTGACATCGACGGCAAAGTCGCCGCGGATGGTACCAGGAGCGGCGTCAAGCGGATTAGTAGCGCCCATGAGGGTGCGCATCTTAGCAACAGCGGAGAGACCGGAAACGACCATCTTGACGACCGGACCGCTCGTCATAAAGTCGCAGAGACCGCCAAAGAAGGGCTTGTCGGCCAGATGGGCGTAGTGCTCCTCGACGGTAGCGCGCTCGAGCGTGGTCATCTCCATGCGCTCGATGACAAGGCCGCTGCGCTCGATGCGAGCAACAATCTCGCCGATCTTGCGGTCGCGCACGGCGTCGGGCTTAATCATGATGAAGGTCTTCTCGATAGCCATAAGGTAGCCTTTCAAGTAGGTTCGCGTGTGCCCAAGTCCCATTCCGGCACCCGCCTGGACTGCATCGTAACAGAGTTTTAGCTGCAGTTAAACAAAAAGCTGTTTATTGAAACGTTGCAATTTATTGAAGCGTTCCATATGTGTCACTTCTGTTTCGAAGCCCGATTAGAGTACCATCCGACTGCCCATCAACCGTATCGAACAGAGCAGACGGTCGGTTGCCGCCCGCAAACGTACCCCCTTCACAACCTGCCCAAAGGTCCTACAGAACTTCTCGACAAGCCCCTCCCCCATAGCAACAAAATACGGACGCCCACATCAGCAGACGCCCGTAAAGCAAAATACGATTCCTCAATAAATGGCAAAAACGGCTTCGGCCAAACCCTTACTTTATCCCGTGGCCCATCTCGACGACCTTGGTCAGCGATCCAAACACGCCCTCGTCGGCCACGAGCTGTGCCTCGGCACGCTGCAGCTGCACGGCAACGGCGGCAGGGGCGGTACCGCCCTCGGTCGTGCGTGCAGCGACAATCGACGGGATGTCGAGCGCCTCGGTAATATCGCGTTCAAAGAGCGGGCTTGCCTCCTGGAACACCTCAAACGGCAGGTCCTCAAGATTGCAGCCGCGCTTCTCGCACATCAGGACCAAATGGCCCACCACGGCGTGCGCCTCGCGGAACGGCAGGCCACGCTTGGCCAGGTAATCGGCAACATCGGTGGCGGCAAGGTGCCCCACGCCGCACTCGCGCGCCATGGCATCCTCGCTGACGGTCCAGGTCGAAATCATACCGGCCATAACGGACAGGCACTGCATGAGCGTATGGGCGGTATCGAGCGCGCCCTCCTTGTCCTCCTGCAAGTCCTTGTTATAAGCGAGCGGCAAGCCCTTCATGGTCACGAGCAGCTGCACCAGGTTGCCATACACACGGCCGCTCTTGCCGCGGATAAGCTCGGCAAAGTCGGGATTCTTCTTCTGCGGCATGATGGACGAGCCGGTGGAGTACGAGTCGGAAAGCGTGATAAAGCCAAATTCGGAGCTCGACCACAGCACGATCTCCTCGGAAAGACGCGACAGGTGCATCGCCATGACGGAGCCGGCGTAATGCAGGTCGAGGAGGAAATCACGGTCGGAAACCGCATCGAGCGAGTTGGGAATCACGTCCGCAAAGCCAAGTTCGGCAGCCGTCATCTGACGATCGAGCGGATAGCTCGTGCCGGCAAGCGCGGCAGCACCCAGCGGACAGTTGTCGGCGGCATCAAAGGCGGCCTTCAGGCGTGTAAAGTCGCGCGCGAACATCCAGGAATACGCCAGCAGATGATGCGACAGCAGCACGGGCTGAGCGTGCTGCATGTGCGTGTAGCCCGGCAGAATCACCTTGTCGTACTTCTTGGCCGCATCCACCAGCACATGGCGCAGCTCAAGATTGGCCCCCATGAGCTCCTTGGCCAGCGCCTTGACGCCCAGGCGTGTGTCGGTCGCCACCTGGTCGTTGCGCGAACGTCCGGTATGCAAGCGCTTACCGGCCTCGCCGATGCGACGCGTCAGCTCGCTCTCGATGGACATATGAATGTCTTCGTCGTTGATGTCGAAGGTGAAGTTGCCGGCATCGATATCCTGTTCGATTCCGGTCAGGCCCTTGGCAATCGCCTGCTCGTCCTCGGCACTGATGATGCCCTGGGCCGCCAGCATCTTGGCATGCGCCTTAGAGCCGGCGATATCCTGCTTATAGAGATGTTTGTCGACCGGCAGCGACGCGCCAAACTCCTGCGTGACCTCGGCCACGCCTGCCTCAAAACGACCGCCCCAAAGAGCCATGGAACCGTCCCCTTTCTCCAAATACCAAAACAAGCGCCCAAAGCAATGCGCCATATCGCTAAAGCGATTTTTCAACCGCTAGTTTTACACATTCCCCACCGTGTGCGGAGCCATGTAGCTAATTTGCAAAGAAGTGACGCGCCATGCACTTGGCGCCCAACGTCTCCCTCCGGATGTTGCCCTGCGAACCATCGATCCAGGCCTTCAGGCTCATAGGGACGTCCTCGACCCTTGCAGCATCGAACTCGGGCGCGAGGGCAAGTAAAGCATGCGCAATAGCATTGAACATAATGGATACTCCTCATATATATAGGCGCAGAGCCGCCAAATTGATAGAAGGAGCCCCGCCGGACAACCCCGGCGGGGCTCGGACTCAGCCGCAGACGCGGCATCATATATGCGGGCGGAACGTAGGGGCCACCGATGTTAAGAAGTGTCAGCAAGCATAACGAAAGGTAGGGACCCCGTGCGCCCGTTATGTATCACGCGGATGGGCCGCGCGGATACCAAGGGAAGGAGGCGCTAGGCCTGGGCGGCAGCAGAGCTGGGGCCCTGGACCTTTGCCCACGTCTTGAGCGACAGCGTATCGATCTCGATAAAACCGGCGCTGGCCTTCTCGTCAAACGTGGTGTCGCGGTCGTAGGTAGCCAGACCGTAGTCGTAGAGGCTGAAGGGGCTCTTGCGGCCGACGACATGGCAGTTGCCCTTAAAGAACTTCAGACGGACAGTGCCGGTCACGAACTTCTGGGTATCGGCCATAAAGGCATCGAGCGCGTTTTTGAGCGGGCTGTACCACTGGCCGTTGTACACGGCGGTGGCCCAATCCTGCTCGAGCTTGATCTTGGTCTTGAGCAGGTCGCCCTCGACGCAGATGTCCTCGAGCGCCTTGTGGGCGGTGATGAGCGTCAGGGCTCCGGGGACCTCATAGCACTCGCGGCTCTTAAGGCCCACCAGGCGATCCTCGACCAGATCGAGACGGCCAAAGCCATTGTCGCCGGAGATCTTGTTGAGGGCGATGACGATCTCGGAGAGCTTCATCTTCTTGCCGTCTACGGCGACGGGCTTGCCGGCCTCAAACTCAATCTCGGTGTAGGTCGGGGTGTCCGGCGTGTCCTCGGGGTTCTTGGTCATAACCCAGGCGTCGTCGAGCGGCTCGTTCCAGGGATCCTCCAGGTGGCCGCACTCAATGGCACGACCCCACAGGTTGTCGTCGATGGAGTAGGGGTTGTCGTTGGCACCCTCGGGAACCGGCACGTTGTGGGCGTGGGCATAGGCGACCTCGTCGGGACGGCACTTCAGGTCCCACTCGCGAACCGGGGCGATAACCTTGAGCTCGGGGTCGAGGGCCTTGACGGCGGCCTCAAAACGGACCTGGTCGTTACCCTTGCCGGTGCAGCCGTGGGCGACGTAGGTCGCGCCAAACTCGTGGGCGACCTCAACAAGCTTCTTGGCAAGCAGCGGGCGAGACAGGGCGGAGAGCAGCGGGTACTTGTTCTCGTACATGGAGTTTGCTGCGATGGCTTTGGTCAGGAACTCATCGGAGAACTCGTCGCGCAGGTCGAGCACCTGGCAATCGAGAACGCCCAGGTCGAGCGCCTTCTGCTTCTTGGCATCCAGTCCGGTCTCTTCCTGGCCCACGTTGCCGCAGACACAAACGACATCGAGATTCTTCTCGTCCTGGAGCCACTTGACACATACGGATGTATCAAGACCACCGGAATATGCGAGAACGACTTTTTCCTTGCTCATGGCTGTTTCCTTTCGCCCTTGGTAGCTAGTTAGAACATCGGTCAGTTGCAAGTCATTTCAAGGTCATATACCGTGCAATATCAGGTTAAATAGCAAAAATCAGCACATACATGCCCTAGAAACATGCAGCAATGTCGTGCTAAAACCCAACGACCTCAAAATGACTCTGTTGAGGCAATTCGCCCCATGCGGACAGAGACGATTGTTATCGTCGTCGGGAAATTGCGCGCTGGCGTCGGATGGCATTGTCTGCAGTGGTGATGATCTTTACGAACTGCATCTGCCTCTCCTTTCACGTATCGCCGGGCGCAATTCAAATATCGTAAACGGTACCTTTTACTCGGTAAGCGGTTGTTTTTCCGTCTCCGTTTTCGATGGTCGCTATATTACGCTAAAGTGCCCGCAGCACAAGCGACAAATTCAAATTTCTGAAAAGTTTTTTCATTACTTTGTGAAGCGTGGTGCAAACACGCTCCGTTCCTGCGAAAATACGCTCGACTACGAGTTGATGGTTATAACGTCTGAAACAATCTCGAAACGAAAGGCTCGCTTTTATGCAAACTTACGAATCGGACGCCAACATCGGCAACATTAAGATTCTCGCCGTCGATATGGACAAGACGCTGCTGACCGACGAGCGTGTGCTGCCCCAGGGTCTTGATGAGCGCCTGGACAAGCTCGCCGACGCCGGCATCGTATTCTGCCCCGCCAGCGGACGTCCCGCCCCCAAGCTCGAGGAGATGTTCGAGGGCATCAAGAACCGCCTCGCCTTTTGTCCCGACAACGGAGCTTGCGTGATCTATCGCGGCAGCTATATCTATAAAAGCAATATTGACGTGGAGCTGTATCAGCAGGTCTTGAACCGTGCCTCGGAGGATCCTCGCGCTGTCCCCGTCCTGTGCTGCTTCGACGAGTTCTACGTGCTTGCCCGCGACCATCAATACCACGACGAGATCAGCGTCTACTACAACACAATCAACTACGTAGACAGCTTTGAGGGCATTGATTTCGAGTCCAACAAGATTTCGGTCTTCTTCCCCGGCTACGACGCCGAGCCCGCTTTCCGCGAGACCTATAGCCCCGAGTTCTCGGACAAGCTCTACGTCACCAACGCCGGGCGCGAGTGGATCGACTTTATGAACCTGGGCGTCGACAAGGGCGCCGGCGTCGCTCACCTGTGCGAGCACCTGGGCATCGATATTGCCGATGCTGCCGCCGTGGGCGACACCTACAACGACATCCCCATGCTCGAGCGCGTCGGGCACAGCTTTATCGTGGACAATGCCGAGGAGCACATGAACGCGCACGCCAAGTGGCGCATTCCGAGCAACAACGACGGGGGCGTACTGACGCTCATCGACGCCATCTTGGCGGCTCGGTAACGTGGCTCGTCGGACCTGGCCGGGCGGCGCGGATTAGTTTTTCGTTCGGTCAGGTCCTGGGCTCGCTCGGAAAGCACATTAAGTGCTTTCCGGCTCGTGCGGAATCTACGAAAAACTAATCCGCG
>UQJA01000121.1 GCA_900541285.1 uncultured Collinsella sp. | reverse complement strand
GGCCTACCTCTACCCCATGAGCGTGCTCAACGGCCGTCGCGCCCGCTCGAGCTTTACCGGCATTACCTTTGCCGGCGCCGGCCAGAACCTCGATACCGGCTGCAAGGTCGTGCTCAACGCGCCCGACACCTCGGCAACCGTCGAGACCAAGGGTATCTCCAAGAGCGGCGGCATCCAGACCTTCCGCAGCTCCATCGTGGCCACGCCTAAGGCCGAAGGTTCCAAAGCAACCGTGAGCTGCCAGTCGCTGATGCTCGATTCCGAATCGCGCTCGGACACCATCCCCGCCATGGACATCAAGACGCGCGACGCCGCCGTGGGCCACGAGGCCAGGATCGGCGCGATCAGCAACGACGCGGTCTTTTACCTGATGAGCCGCGGCATGAGCGAGGAGGATGCCCGCGCCCTGATCGTCAGCGGCTTCGCGGACAAGGTGTTCTACCTGATGAGCCGCGGCATATCGGAGGAAGAGGCCCGCACCATGATCGTCAACGGCTTTGCCAACCCGGTCTCCAAGGAGCTGCCGCTTGAGTACGCCGTCGAGATGAACAACCTGATCAAGCTCGAGATGGAAGGAGCGATCGGATAATGAAACAGGAAACCAACACCGCTGCTACCACGCTCGAGCAGGTCAACGCTATGCCGGCCGCCACTTGGGGCTGGCTCAAGATGAACCAGACCAAGCTCGAGCTTTCGGACGAACTTGCCGCCGCTCCCGCCGAGGCCGTTGAGGTCGAGGGCCTGGACGACCAGTTTGCCGCCTCGGCCGACGCCTTCGATACCGCCATGGACGCCATGGCCGAGCGCTTCCCCGAGCGCCGTGCCACCGCCCCCGGCGACGCCGCCGATCGTGCCCGCATCACGCCCGAGACCGAGCTCGACGTGCCCGCCACCTCCGTCTACCAGGCCGGCGCTATCAAGCTCGAAGAGGAGCTCTCCCCCGCTGAGGCCTTCGAGACCGGCATGGGCGAGGCCGCCTACACCTATCTGGCCGATCACGCCACCAAGCGCGTCGTCATCGATGTGCCCGCGTACGGACGCGCCACGGTTACCGTGCGCGTGAGCGGTGTCGACGCCGCCGCGGCCATCGCCGCTATCGATGTCGTCGCCCGTCCGCAGGCAACGCTCGACCTGCAGATCGCCCTGGACTCCCCCGTCAACGGCCAAGGCGTCGTGGGCTCCGTGCTGCGCGTGTGCGCTCACGAGTACGCCACCGTCAACGTAACCTGCACGCAGACGCTCGATGACAGCTGGATCGCGCTCGACGACACCGGTCTGTTCCTGGACGAGGGCGCGCGCGTCAACGTGCAGCACACCGTTCTGGGTGCCGGCGCCAGCGCCACCGGCCTTGCCGGCGACCTGCTGGGCGACACCGCCAAGGTGACCATCGATACCGATTACCTGGGTGCCCGCGAACAGGTGCGTGACTTTAACTACGGGCTGCGCCACCGCGGCCGCAAGACCGAGTGCGAGATCGACGCCAACGGCGTGCTGACTGGCACGTCAAAGAAGGTCTACCGCGGCACCATCGACCTCGTGCACGGCTGCAAGGGTGCCGTCGGCACCGAGCGCGAGACGGTGCTCTTGGCCAACAAGGGCGTCGACAACAAGACCGTTCCCGTCATCCTCTGCGACGAGGACGACGTCGCCGGCAACCACGGCGCCACCATCGGTCACGTCCGCGACGAGCAGCTGTTCTACCTCGCCTGCCGCGGCCTTGACCAAAACGCCGCCGAGGACCTGTTCATCCGCGCCAAGCTGGAGGACGCCGCGCTTTCCGCCATCGACGAGCGCACCCGCGCCGCCGTCGTTCGCTTGGGCAACAACCTAATCGACAACTTTGAGGAGGAGCTCGCATGATCGACACCGAGCACGTTAAATGCGACACCTGTACCGCACCGGAGCCTATGGAGCTCGACGCCAGCGACGAGGCCTCGCGCGGCTGGCCTACCGTCGACATCGAGACCAACCCCTACAAGGCGCAGTTCCCGCTGTTCCAGCAGCACCCCGAGATCGCCTTCCTCGATAGCGCCGCCACCGCGCAGCGTCCCGCCTGCGTGCTCGACGCCGAGCGCGACTTCTACCAGCGCATGAACGCCAACCCCCTGCGTGGCCTGTACTCGCTGTCCGTCGAGGCCACCGAGGCCATCGCGAAGGTGCGCCAGCAGATCGCCGACGTCATCGGCGCCCCCCAGGCCAACGAGGTCGTCTTCACCCGCAACACGAGCGAGTCGCTCAACCTGATCGCCAAGAGCTTTGCACCCACGGTGCTCGAGCCTGGTGACGAGGTCGTCATCACCATCATGGAGCACCACTCCAACCTAATCCCGTGGCAGCAGGTCTGCCGCGAAACCGGCGCCAAACTCGTCTACCTCTACCCCACCAAGACCGGCCAGCTCACCACCGAGGAGGTTCTTGCCAAGGTTGGTCCCAAGACCAAGATTCTGGCCGTGGGTCAGGTTTCTAACGTGCTGGGCGTCGAGAACCCGGTCAAGAACCTCGGCAAGCTCGTCCACAAGTACGGCGGCTATCTGGTCGTCGACGGCGCACAGTCGCTGCCGCACATGCCGGTCGATGTGGCCGACCTGGGAGCCGACTTCTTTGCCTTTAGCGCACACAAGGCCATGGGCCCCATGGGCATCGGCGTGCTGTGGGGCAAGATGGACCTGCTGAACGCCATGCCGCCAGTGCTTACCGGCGGTGAGATGATCGATTCGGTCACCGAGCAGGACGCCGTCTGGGCGCCCGTTCCCGAGAAATTCGAGGCCGGCACGCAGGACGCCGCCGGCATCTTCGCCACGGGTGCCGCCCTTGATTACCTGGTCAATACGGTGGGTTACGAGAACATCCAGGCCCGCGAGCAGGCACTCGTCCACTATCTGATGGGCGAGCTCATGCAGCTCGACTTTGTCCAAATCATCGGTTCCATCTACTGGGACAACCACCACGGCGTTGTGAGCTTTAACGTCAAGGGAATTCACCCGCACGACGTCGCGAGCATCATGGACATGGACGGCGTCTGCATCCGCGCCGGCCACCACTGCGCGCAGCCGCTGCTCACCTGGCTGGGCGTCGAGAACCTTGCCTGCTGCCGCGCCAGCGTGGCCTTCTACAACGACAAGGCCGACATCGACAAGTTCATCGCCGGCCTGTATCACGTTTGGATCACGTTCAATGGGTAATCTGTACACCTCCACCACATTTATGGAGCACAACTCGCACCCCGACTATAAGTACGAGATGGATGCCCCCACGCATGAGCACGACGGCATCAACCCCAGCTGTGGCGACGAGCTCACCTTGCAGCTGCGTGTCGAGAAGGGCGTGATCGAGGAGGCCTCGTTTACCGGGCACGGCTGCGCCATCAGCCAGGCCAGCGCCGACATCATGGCCGACCTCATCACCGGCGAGACCGTCGAGGAAGCTCACCGCTTGGCAGAGCTCTTCCTCGCCATGATCCGCGGCGAGAAGCTCTCCGAGGACGACCTGGAAGACCTGGACGAAGCCGCCCAGCTCCAGGACATCTCGCACATGCCCGCCCGCGTCAAATGCGCCGAGCTCGCCTGGCGCACCCTCGACGGCATGCTCGAGGGACAAGTTAACGAATAGCGGATGCCCTAAATCCAAGGATTTTGATTGTCGAGCCGTCCGATACGGACGACTCGGCTTTTTCATAACGAGCGCGGATACACAGTCCGCGCGTCCGGCGCCCGGTCTGTCATTTACTGCGCTGTCAGCTGCGAACACGGGCGTTTTCCACAGCATCAAATGCCTGCCGCAGGGCCACGGACCCGCCAAGCAATGTGCCAAGCCCCGTCCTACCGGGCTCCGGCTCGCCTCGCGCCTGCCGCAGACGGGTCCCCTAGGGTGCGGCGTGCATTTTTGCGAGTATTCAGCACGACAAGCCGTATGTATACGCATTGGAAGCGTTAATCAACATCTCCAGTCGCCTTTATATTGCGTTTTAGAACAAGAATCGTGGTCTCAGGAGGCGCAAACATGAGTTTCGGGAGCGTATCGGCAGGCATAAATAGTTTCAGAGCCCGTATGTTGCAAAATAGCGGCGGCGCCGACAGCACCACGATGCAGAAAACTCCGCTTTTTGCACGGCGCGGACGGGGGTAGGAACGGGCAAAACCGAGCGGAGCCGTAATTTTATGCATGACGGCAATCGTTCTATGCAAATAAAGAAGCGCAGTGACCGTACCAAGCTTTTAGAACAATAGTTGTGGCATATGGGCGACCCCAGCTGCGGTGCACAGGCGGCCCTACACCACGTTTCCGCCAGTCCGCACCGCTGTTCGTGCACAGGCACGCACAATGCGAGAAACGGTACTTTTGCCAATCCCCGTATACCGCTCAATCTGACGCACCGTAAAACCGGCATCGTGCAATCCAAGAATAACGCTGTTGCGCTGCGCCGACGGTGTGGCTTTAACCCCGTTGAGCTTAACCCCGAGCCCCTTCGACAACTTGTCGGCAAAGGCTCGCCGCTCCCACTCCGTCTCTTCTAGATCGGGCATCGCCGGCTCGCAGCCGTCGGGCGTCGAAAGCGAATAGGCAATAAAGGCCTTGGCGGAACCAAAAAGCTCAAGCACGCAAGAAGGATCAGAAAATCCCCTCGCGACATCAGCCGCGTCACCGTCGTAAGCGCGCAAATGCTCGGCAAAGCTGCTCCAGGGATAACGCTCGATTAAGCTGATGCCCGCCTCCTGCGGATCGGCGTGTACGGAGCGAATAGCCTCCATCACCTGCCAGTCGGTATCGAGCGAGCGCCGGTCAAAACGGTTCTGGAACAGATGGCCTGTGCGCCTCGTGCGTTTATTGAACCGCCGCGCGTACGTCAAAAGCAGTCGGTGCATCGCCGCGCTCATCCTGTCCTCGTAATCTGCAAGCACCAAATGCACGTGATTGCCCATAAGGCACCAGGCGATAACCGTCACGCCCGCCTCGCGGCAGCACTCGCGCATCAGCTCCAAAAACTCCCGCCGGTCTTCATCGCCCTCAAAGATGAGCTGTTTGCCCGCACCGCGAGCACAGACATGGTAAAAGCCCGTAACCGTTCTCCAAACGCGCTGCATGGCGCTCCCTTCGCCGGGATCTGCTTGCCATCCAATACAGCACGATTGAAGCGTGCCATCAAAACATTCACGCAAAACAATACACTCGCGCGGCAAAAGGCAGTAAACAGGCGGCGAACGGCACCGTTGCAACAGGTCAACCCCCGCAACGCTTACAAGAGCCGACCAAAAGCTTGCCCAAGACGGACCCCCTCTATGGAAGTTCGCGACCACAGAACATAGAGTTAAACCGTTTCAATTAAAACTTCCAGACTTCTCGCTACGAAAACTGAGCCGTTCGCCGAATATTCCGTGCATTTCGCGGTATTATAGGGGCTGCATGTCATGTCCCTTTCGAAGGGTCGCCCGGCAATCGCCAGCCACGACCCCCAGACGGGACGCCAACACGATAGAGAGGAGAGGCATGCAGTACTCACAGGAAGTGGAGAACATGTGCCCCGTTGCCAAGGGTGCATACCACGGCCCCGCACCCATCCCCGAGGAGGGCAAGTGGGTCCAGGCTAAGGAGATTTCCGACATCTCCGGTCTTACGCACGGTGTGGGTTGGTGCGCACCTCAGCAGGGCGCCTGCAAGCTCACGCTGAACGTCAAGGACGGCATCATCGAGGAGGCCCTCGTTGAGACCATCGGCTGGACGGCGCCGAACCCCACTGCCCCTAGCCCTGAG
>UQJA01000120.1 GCA_900541285.1 uncultured Collinsella sp. | reverse complement strand
AAATAGGAGCGTCAGGACGCAAAGAGGCTCCGCAGCGCGAAGCGCGATGCGGAGCCTCTTTGCATGTCCGAGGACGTTCCGGAGAGAAACCCCGTCACGCCCCCGGATTCCCGGTGGGAGTTCTAGACCTTGTCGGCCTTAGTACATACCGCCGCCCTGCTGACCAGCGGTAGCAGCAGCGATAGCGTCCTCAAGCTGAGTGTTCTTGGGCACATCGGAGACGGTGGCCTCGGTGATGAGAATCAGGCTGGCAACAGAAGCAGCGTTCTGCAGGGTGACGCGGCTGACCTTGACGGGGTCGAGGACGCCCATCTCGATCATGTCGCCCCACTCGCCGTTGGCAGAGTTGAGACCCTGGCCGGCGGGCAGCTCGGCAACCTTGTCGACCACGACGGCGCCCTCAAAGCCAGCGTTCTTGGCGATGGTAGCAACCGGAGCAGTCAGAGCCTTCTTGACGATGTCGACACCGATCTTCTCCTCGGGGTCGTCAATCTCGACAGCATCGAGCGCAGGAGCAGCGTCCATGAAGGCGACGCCGCCGCCAGCGACAATGCCCTCCTCGACAGCAGCGCGGGTTGCCTGCAGGGCGTCCTCGACGCGGTGCTTGATCTCCTTGAGCTCGGACTCGGTAGCAGCGCCGACCTTGATGACGGCAACGCCACCGGAGAGCTTGGCCAGGCGCTCCTGGAGCTTCTCGCGGTCGAAGTCAGAGGTGGTGTTCTCCATCTCGCCCTTGATCTGAGCGATGCGGGCGTCGATGGCCTCCTTGGAGCCAGCGCCGCCGACGACGACGGTGTTGTCCTTGGAGATGGTGACGGACTTAGCGGTACCGAGCATATCGGCGGTGATGTCAGCGACCTTCACGCCCAGCTCGTCCAGGGCAGCCTGGCCACCGGTGAGGACGGCGATGTCCTCGAGGATGCGCTTGCGGCGATCGCCGTAGCCCGGGGCCTTAACGGCGCAGACGTTGAGGGCGCCACGGATCTTGTTGAGGACCAGGGTAGGCAGAGCCTCGCCGTCGATGTCCTCAGCGATGATGAGCAGGCCACGGCCAGCGCGCTGGACAGCCTCGAGAACGGGCATAATGTCCTGAACGCTGGAGATCTTCTGGTCGGTGATGAGGATGTACGGATCCTTCATCACGGCCTCCATGCGGTCGTTGTCCGTGACGAAGTAAGCGGAGACATAGCCCTTGTCGAACTGCATGCCCTCGACGGTGTCGATGGTGATGTCGAACGTCTGGGAATCCTCGACGGTGATGACGCCGTCCTTGCCCACGACCTCCATGGCCTCGGCGATCTTCTCGCCGACCTCGGGGTCACCGGCGGAGATGGTACCGACGGAAGCAATCTGCTCCTTGGTCTCGACCGGCTTGGCCTGCTTCTTCATCTCGGCGACGGCAGCGTTGACGGCCTTGTCGATGCCGCGACGGATGGCCAGCGGGTTGGCGCCAGCGGCGACGTTGCGCAGACCGTCGTTGACGATAGCCTGGGCGAGCAGGGTTGCGGTGGTGGTGCCGTCACCCACGGTGTCGTTGGTCTTGGTGGCGACCTCCTTCACCAGCTGGGCACCCATGTTCTCGATGTTGTCCTCGAGCTCGATCTCCTTGGCGACGGAAACGCCGTCGTTGGTGATGGTCGGGGCACCGAACGTGCGCTGCAGCGCAACGTAGCGACCCTTGGGGCCCATGGTGACGGTAACGGCGTCGGCCAGAGTGTTGACGCCCTTGGCAAGCTTAGCGCGGGCATCGGTGTTGAACGTAATGTTCTTTGCCATGGTGAGTAATCCTCCAAAAGAAATGTGACTCGCGTCGCCGCTTCCGAGTCCTATGCGGCGGGCGCGTTCAAAGATGAATCAGAGATTCTGACGAGACTAGGCCTCGACGACAGCGTAGATGTCGTCGGCGCGCATCAGCAGATACTTCTCGCCGTCGACCTTGACCTCGTTGCCACCGAACTTACCGTAGATGACAACGTCACCGACCTTGACGTCCATGGGGATGCGCTCACCCTTGTCGTTGACCTTGCCGGCGCCCACGGCAACGATGGTGCCGCGCTGCGGCTTCTCCTGAGCGTTGCTGGCGATATACAGACCAGAAGCGGTCTTCTGCTCGGCCTCGTCGGGCTTGACCAGAACACGATCTGCAAGCGGCTTCAAAGACGACATGCTTGTCTCCTCCTTTTTGGGCCGCGCGGTTATACCACGCGAATTAACCCTTTTTGTTTGCGTACGCGTTGAATGGTACCCACGAATGGCGGGTTATACAACACGGAGTCAAAAAATCTTATTTTTTGGCACTTAGATTTTCTGAATGCCGGGGGATAACTTAGCAGTGGCTCCCGGGGCGGACCGGAGGGCATGAAGTTTGCTGCTCTACAGTCCTGCGCAAGACGGAAAGCACATTAAGTGCTTTCCTTTGCGTGCGGAACTCGCGACAAACTTCATGCCCTCCGGTCCGCCCCGGGAGCCAGGTTAACTAATTCGGGCCCGGCATTCAGAAAAGTCAGTGCAGCAAAATGGCGATGCAGATGGTGCGAACAAGAAAGGGGCACGCTGCTGAAACGTGCCCCTTATGGGTGGGGTATGGGGCTAGCGCTCGTAGATTACGTTACCTGCCAGGTAGGTGGCCTGAACTTTGGTGACCTGGAGCTCTTGGGGGTCAACGGTGAGCGGGTTTTGGTCCAGGACTACCAGGTCGGCATACTTGCCGGGCTCCAAGCTGCCGAGGTTTTGCTCGTCGCCCGCTGCATAGGCGCTGCCCAGGGTGTAGTTGCGCAGGGCTGTTGCTGCATCGATGCGCTCGCTCGGCAACCAGCCGCCCTCGGGCCAGTGGCTGCGGGGGTCCTGGCGCGTGATAGCCGTGTAGAGCACATTCATGCTGGTAACGGGCGTGATAGGGCTGTCGGTACCGAAAGCTTGGCGAATGCCGCGCTGCTTATAGGTCGCAAACGGCCACATGATGCGGCTGCGCTCCAAGCCCAGGTCGCGCTCCGGTCCACCCGGGTCGAGTGTAATGTGGCAGGGCTGGCTCGAGGCAACCACGTCGAGCTTGCGCAGGCGGTCGATGTCCTCGGGCAGAAGGTTCTCCAGATGCTCGAGCGTATTATGGCCGTGCTGGGGCAGGCCGTACAGTTCGGCGGCCTCCTCAAAGATATCGAGCGCGGCATGGATGGCACCGTCGCCGATGACGTGGATGCGCACGGTGTGGCCACGCTCCGCGGCCGCCAGAACTAGCTTGCGCATGCGCTCGGCGGGAACCGTCAGGCGACCTTGATCGCCCGGGAAGCGCGGGTTGGTATAGGGCTCGGTGAGATAGGCCGTGTGTTCGCTCGACACGCCGTCGAAGAACTGCTTAAAGCCTGGCGCCGAGAGCAGCGCGTTGTTCGCGTAGCGGGTCTGTAGCTCTTCCAAGCGCGATTGGTCATCCAGCAGCGTGGGAAACAAATGGGCGCGGATGCCCAGCTTGCCGGCTGCCTGCAGTTTGTCGTAGACATCGTCGCGGACAAAGTCGCAGCCCGGCATAGGCATGAGCGACATATCGCATATCGAGGTGATGCCCTGCTCGGCCATCCGCCTCATTTGATCGCCGTAAGCGCTTGCGATGCGATCCTCGCCCAGCCACTCAAGGCAGCGCGGTAGCAGCTGCATGGCAGCCGCCTCGTGAGCAATGCCCGTGAGCTCGCCGTTTGCATCCTTGTCGTAGCTGCCGCCCGCTGGCGGCTCACTGTCGCGTGTGACGCCGAGCGCCTCGAGTGCGCGGCTGTTGAGCCAAAGCGTGTGCCCGTCGCCCGAATACATAACGCAGGGACGATCGGGGAATGCCGCATCGAGCGACGCCTTGGTAGGATGCTCGGGCGGGTCCCAACGGTAATCGCGCCAGCCCTGCGTCACAACCCAAGCGTCGTCGGGCAGGTCCTGGGAAAACTCGAGCGCATGTTGCACCAGCGCCGCCTCGGACGTGCCCATATCCATGAGCATGTACGGCGAGGAACCGACCGAGGTATGGAAGAAGTGCAGATGAGCGTCATGGAAACCGGGGCAGACAAACTGCTCGCCGTAGTCGATAACCGACGTAGCGGCAGGAGCGGCGGCAATCACGTCATCGGGCGCACCGACTGCGACGATACGGTCGCCTGCGATGGCAATCGCCAGCTCGCGGGCGGTATCGATGCCGTCTTGCGCGGTAAAGACGTTCTTGGAGCGGATAATCCGATCGATATGTTGCATGGGCATCCCCATCTCTGGCAGGAAATTCAACACCCCCGAGTGTACTCCCCCGCCCTTGTAACAAAACCCCAAGCGGCAAACGGCAACTTTACCAGCCCTAGCGGCAGGTGGCATACTCAAGAGAGCCTGTACGATTTTGCGATCAACCCAGCAAGGAGCAAATCGACCATGACGAAGACCAAGGCACAGCAGATTATGGCGGCGACCGAGGCTCGCGCGGCTGACGACGTCACCGCAGCCATCAAAGATATCGCTACCGAGTTTGAACCCTATATCATCAAGCAGCGCCGCCACTTCCATAAGCACCCGGAGCTGAGCCTCGCCGAGGAGCGCACGACTTCTGACATCGCCAACCAGCTCGACGCCATGAATATCCCCTACGAGCGTCCCCTTAAGACGGGCCTTGTGGCGACCCTTCGCGGCACCGCGCCCGACGCCTATCGCGAGGACGGCACGCCACGCCGCCGCATCCTGCTGCGCGCCGACATCGACGCCCTGCCCGTCACCGAGCAGACCAGCGAGGAGTTCGCCAGCGTCAACGAGGGCTGCATGCACGCCTGCGGCCATGACTGCCACATCGCCATGATGCTCGGCACGTTGCAGATTCTGCGCCATATGACCGACGACATCCACGGCGAAGTCCGCATCGTCTTCCAGCCCAGCGAGGAAAACGGCCAGGGCGCCAAGCTCATGATCGGCACGGGCGTGCTCGACGGCGTCGATGGCGCCTACGCCGCGCACATCTGGAGTGAGGTCGACGCCGGCACCGTGAGCTGCGAGCCCGGACCGCGCATGGCCAATACCGACTGGTTCCGCATCGACGTCCGCGGCACCTCGTGCCATGGCGCCATGCCCCAACGCGGCCACGACGCCGTTATGGTTGCCGCCGAGATCGTCAATGCCCTGCAGACCATCGTTTCGCGCGAGATCAGCCCCTATGAGCCGGCTGTCATCACCGTCGGCGAGCTGCACGGCGGCACCGCGCGCAACGTTATCGCCGGCACGGCCTACCTCGCCGGCACGGTGCGCACCTACGGAGATTCGACCCACGAGGAAATGCCGGAGCTTATGCGCCGCATCGTGGAGCATACTGCGGCCGCCTTGGGCGCCGAGGCAGAGCTCACCGACTACACCATCGCCAACTACAAGGTCGAAAACGACGCCGCCTCGAGCGAGCGCTGCCGTCAGGCCGTAATCAAGTGCTTGGGCCCCACCGGTCAAGGCCATTACCGTGGCACGCTTTCGGGCGAGGATTTTTCGGAGTACCTGCGCCGCGTACCGGGCGTGCTCGCCTTTGTAGGTACGCGCAACCCCAAGATTGGCGCCACGTACGCCCAGCATTCCTGCTTTTACAAGATTGACGAGACCGTGCTGGCAAAGGGCTCCATGGTGGCCGCCCAGTATGCTATCGACTTTTTGGCCGAGCCCACGCAAGAGGAGCTCGACGGCCCCGCGATTACCGCGGTCGCCGAAACCAACCCCGATCTGGCCGCCAAGTTGCGCTCTGCCAAGGCGACGACCGCCGAGGCTC
>UQJA01000119.1 GCA_900541285.1 uncultured Collinsella sp. | reverse complement strand
GGACGATGCCGGACGCCTGTCGCCGCTTGTGGCGGCGCGTCTGGGTCGCGACCTGTTCGATCTGCTCTGCCGTATGAGCCTGGTGGGTGAGGGCTTTGTCCATCGCGATATCTCGCCCGCTAATATTATGGTGCGCACGGCGCGTCTACCGCTTGACCGGCAGCTTGCCGAGGGCACCTTTGACCTGTGCCTGATCGACTTTGGCTCGTCGCTGGCGCTCGAGCCTGCGTCGGTGCCGGCGGCAAGGCGTCGTTTACGGAGCGTTATGCCACGCTGCGTCGCGCGACGGTTGCCTATGCCCCGCCCGAGATGCTCACCGACGATATTCCCGACTTGCGCGCTTTGCGTATGTCGCCGGCGATTGACGTCTATGCCGCGGCAAGCACGGTTTACGAGCTCATTGCCGGCGTCGTGCCATACGAAGCCGCGCCGAGCACTTCGGGCACCTCGGGTTCGCGCAAAAAGACGCGCGACATTGCCAGCCCCTACCGTCTCAAGATGGACACGCGGCCCGACTATCCCATTGGTGCCCATGCGCCCGGTTGTGATTTGACTCAGCTGCTTCGTCGTGAGCCCGATGTGGCGCTCGCCGCGGCCGAGCAGGCCCAGCAGCTGGGGCTTGAGCCGGATTCCGAAGAGCTACGCGATGCGCTGGCGTTTGTCGATGCCCAGCTGTTCGACGTGGTGATGGCCTGTCTGTCCAGCCATCAAAAAGATCGTCCCGAGCCGGCGGCGGTCGAGGCGGCGCTCTCGGCGTTTTGTGACCACTATGCGCAAAATGTCGGTCGTTCGCTCCGCGGCGAGCCGCCCACCCCGTGCCCCATGGATGCGTCTGGCCGCGCGGTTCGTCGCGCGCTGATGGTCGGCGCGACGGTCGTCTGTGGCGTGGTTTGGGCTGTGGTCGTGGTTTCGGCCGCGCTGCTGGCGTCGGGCGCTCGCGTGACGGCGACTTTGGGATCGCTCGTGTGGTCTGGGTCGCTACCGGGTATTATTGCCGCACTGGCGTTGGCGCTGCCAGGCATAGCCGGCGTTGCCGCGGGGGCACTTGCGCGTGATCGGCGCTCGGGGTTCCTGCAGGGCGTGCTTACGCTTTCTGCCTGCGAGGTTCCGGTGCTGGTTGTGGCTGCATGTAGCGTATTTTCCCAACGCGCCGTGATGGGCGGCCTTGTTGCCGCTCTGGTTGCAACCTATACGCTTACGTGGTTTTTGCTTGCGATGGGCTTTGCCTTTGAACTTCCCGTTTCGGCACCGCGACGCACAAAAGCCCAGATGGCGACTCCGCTTGCCGGTGGAGCCGCGGCTGCCCGGACTTTTGGCGGACCTGTCGAAGTATCGTCCGATTCTATTTCTACGACCAAGGAGGCCTAGGTCATGGCATCTCAAGTTGAGCTCACCCCATGCGGGGCCATGTTTGACATCTTTAAGCGCGCGGCGCATCTGAGCCATATCGAGCTGTGCGGCTTGGTGCTTTCGTCCCGTCCGCTCGCCGACGGCCGCAGCCCGCAGAGCCGAGCCGCCGATCGCTCTTGGGTTTCCCGCTTTATCGTTCGCGCGCCGGTCGGCACGCTTCAGCAGCGCTACTTTGCCGAATACGGTACCTCGGCTGCGCGTATTATGTCGCAACTGGCCCTGCGCCAGCGCAATCCCATGGACTCCACGGCTGTGATCAATATGGTGTGCGGTCCTGCAGGTGAACCGATGGTACGCGCGCTCGAAGAGTGCCACCAGGACACGAATCTCTATCGCAACGCGCTCGATCGCCTGTCCCAGGCGGCGGAACTCATGCCCGCCGAGCGCGCCGAGGCCGTGCTGGTGCTGTTTGTCGCCGTCGGTTGTTCGGCGGATGTGCGGTCCTCGGTGAACTATGCCATCGACTACGCGCACGCGACCTGTGGCGGAGGCACCTCCACGCCGCGTTCGCTTGGCATGTCGATGACCGCGGGCGAGCGCGAACCCGCCCCGGCGCACCCCTTGGGCTTGCTGCGCGTGCAAAGCAGTTTTGTCGTGAGCGCCCCGCGTTGGATTCAGCCGAGTGAGCAGGGTGTTGAGATTGGCGCGCTGGCCACTGGTGAGGGCGATATTACCGACGTCGGCGACGATGTCTCGGCCCGCCATGCCCATGTCTGGTGCGATGCTCAAAATATCTGGCACGTCGAGGACTTGTCGTCCACCAACGGAACCGTGGTGGTAAACGGGGCCACGCGCGTCTGCATTCAGGTCGAGCCCGGCCGTTCCGCCCAACTCAATCCCGGCGACGAGCTCAAGCTCGGCGAATCCACTACCTACGCCATCCTCTTCGGTGCCCTCTAGCCAGTCCTGCCAAATGATCCCGGCAGTCATCCAAGGTAAACCTTTACCGCCCGCCTATATTTGTCGAAATTACACTTAACGGCGGGGTACAATAAACCCGCATGCGGATTTCCGTTGCGGGCGCTTCCCATCGCCGGGGCGTGCCCGGGAGCATCCGGCATGCGGCCTTTGCGGCGCTCGGTCATGTGCAAGACGGGCGGTCGGGTCTGTGGGGCGCATCAGCTGCCCCTCGCCTCGGCATGTCTTCTCTCCACGCCACGTACCTGCTGCTGAGCCTGCCTGCCAGATGATTGGAAGCAACAGCGTAAATCCCATCACGCCAACATCCCGGCGATCGCCGGGGCCTGTATACCTATATGAGAGGAGAGGGGTATATGGCGCGTAAGTTCAAGTCTATGGACGGCAACGAGGCGGCCGCATATGTTTCGTATGCGTACACCGAGGTAGCGGGAATCTATCCCATTACGCCGTCCAGCCCGATGGCCGACCATGTCGACCAGTGGGCAGCCCAGGGTCGCAAGAATATCTTCGGCACCCCGGTCAAGGTCGTCGAGATGGAGTCCGAGGCAGGTGCAGCCGGTACCGTTCACGGTTCGCTGGGCGCCGGTGCTCTGACCACCACCTACACGGCTTCTCAGGGTCTGCTTCTGATGATCCCGAACATGTACAAGATCGCGGGCGAGCAGCTCCCGGGCGTCTTCCACGTCTCCGCGCGTTGCGTCGCTTCCCACGCCCTGAACATTTTTGGCGATCACTCCGACGTCATGGCCTGTCGTCAGACCGGCTTCGCCATGCTCGCCGAGGGCAACGTCCAGGAGGTCATGGACCTCTCGCCGGTGGCTCACCTTGCCGCCATCGAGGGTAAGACCCCGTTCCTTAACTTCTTCGACGGCTTCCGCACCAGCCACGAGATCCAGAAGGTCGCCATGTGGGACTACAAGGATCTGGCCGAGATGTGCGACATGGACGCCGTCCAGGCCTTCCGCGACCACGCGCTCAACCCTGAGCACCCGCACACCCGCGGCAGCCACGAGAACGGCGATATCTTCTTCCAGAACCGTGAGGCCTGCAACAAGGTCTACGACGAGCTTCCCGCCGTCGTCGAGGGCTACATGAAGAAGATCAACGAGAAGCTCGGCACCGATTACGGCCTGTTCAACTACTACGGCGCTCCCGATGCCGACCGCGTCGTCGTGTGCATGGGCTCCTTCTGCGACGTGCTCGAGGAAGTCATCGACTACCTCAACGCTCACGGCGAGAAGGTCGGCCTGGTCAAGGTTCGTCTGTTCCGTCCGTTCTCCATCAAGCACTTCGTCGACGTTCTCCCCGAGACCGTCCAGAAGATCGCCGTCATGGACCGTACCAAGGAGCCGGGTTCCATCGGCGAGCCGCTCTACCAGGACGTCGTCTCCGCTCTCTACGAGGCCGGCAAGACGGGCATCAAGGTCGTCGGCGGCCGTTATGGCTTGGGCAGCAAGGACACGCCTCCCGCGTCCGCGTTCGCTGTCTTCGAGGAGCTCAAGAAGGACGAGCCCAAGCGCGAGTTCACCATCGGCATTGTCGATGACGTGACCAACCTGAGCCTGCCCGAGGCCGAGGATGCGCCCAACACCGCAGCCCCCGGCACCATCGAGTGCAAGTTCTGGGGTCTGGGTGGCGACGGTACCGTCGGCGCCAACAAGAACTCGATCAAGATCATCGGCGACCACACCGACAAGTACGTCCAGGCCTACTTCCAGTACGACTCCAAGAAGACCGGCGGCGTCACCGTCTCGCACCTGCGCTTTGGTGATTCTCCGATCCGTTCGCCGTACTACGTGACCAAGGCCGACTTTGTCGCTTGCCACAACCCCAGCTACATCGTTAAGGGCTTCAAGATGGTCCGCGACGTCAAGCCGGGCGGCACCTTCCTGGTCAACTGCCAGTGGAGCGACGAGGAGTTCGCCGAGCACATGCCCGCCGTGGCCAAGCGCTACATCGCGAACAACAACGTCAACGTCTACCTGATCGACGCTATCGACCTGGCCGCTAAGGTCGGTATGGGCAAGCGCACCAACACGGTGCTCCAGTCCGCCTTCTTCGCGCTGGCCAAGGTCCTGCCCGCCGAGGACGCCCTGCAGTACATGAAGGACGCGGCTACCAAGTCCTACATGAAGAAGGGCCAGGCTATCGTCGACGCCAACCACAAGGCCATCGATGCCGGCGCTACCGCCTTCCGTAAGTTCGAGGTTCCGGCCGACTGGGCTACCGCCGAGGATGCCGCTCCCGTCGAGCTCTCCGAGGAGACCAAGTCCGCTATCGCCCAGCAGGTCAAGAACCTGCTCGAGCCCATCGATCGCATGGACGGCGACAGCCTGCCTGTTTCCGCCTTCGTCGATTGCGCCGACGGCCAGTTTGAGCTGGGCGCCTCCGCATACGAGAAGCGCGGCGTCGCCGTGGTCGTTCCCCACTGGGACGAGACCAAGTGTATCCAGTGCAACCAGTGCGCCTACGTGTGCCCGCATGCCACCATCCGTCCGTTCGCGATGACCGAGGACGAGGCTGCTGCCGCGCCCGAGGCTACCCGCACGCTCGACGCCATGGGCCCCAAGGCCAAGGGCATGAAGTTCACCATGGCTGTGTCCCCGCTCGACTGCATGGGTTGCACCAACTGCGTCAAGGTCTGCCCCAAGGGCGCCCTCGAGATGGTTCCCACCGAGCAGGAGATGGACCAGCAGCCCGTTTGGGACTACATGGTCGAGAACGTCTCCGAGAAGAAGGAGCTCATCGCGGCCAACGTCAAGGGCAGCCAGTTTAAGCAGCCCTACCTGGAGTTCTCCGGCTCCTGCGCCGGCTGCGCCGAGACCGCCTATGCACGTCTGGTGACCCAGGTCGCCGGCGACCGCATGTTCATTTCCAACGCCACCGGCTGCTCCTCCATTTGGGGCAACCCCGCTGCCACCGCTCCGTACTGCAAGGACAAGGACGGTCACGGCCCGGCGTGGAACAACTCCCTGTTCGAGGACAATGCCGAGCACGGTCTGGGCATGGCCGTTGGCTATGAGGCCGTTCAGCACAAGCTGATCGCCGCTACCCAGGACATCATCGCTGCCGATGGTCCGTCCGATGAGCTCAAGGCCGCCGGCCAGGCTTGGATCGACTCCGTCAACGACGCCGAGGCCTCCAAGACCGCTGCCGCTGCCTACGTTGCCGAGCTCGAGAAGTGCGGCTGCGACGCTTCCAAGGCGATCCTCGCCGACAAGACTTACCTCACCAAGAAGTCCTTCTGGATCTTCGGCGGCGACGGCTGGGCCTACGACATCGGCTTCGGTGGCCTGGACCACGTCCTGGCTTCCGGCCACAACGTCAACGTCTTCGTCTTCGACACCGAGGTCTACTCCAACACCGGTGGTCAGGCCTCCAAGGCCTCGAACCTGGGCCAGGTCGCTCAGTTCGCCGCTGCCGGTAAGGTGACCAAGAAGAAGTCTCTGGCCGAGATTGCCATGAGCTACGGCT
>UQJA01000118.1 GCA_900541285.1 uncultured Collinsella sp. | reverse complement strand
GAGCCACCAAATTTGCATCAGCCCCCAGAACATGTTTGAGAACTGTGCCTGAAGCATGTGTCCCTAGGGCAGGAATGAGGTTGCTTTCCAACGCATTCCGCAGGGGGCGGCATTATTTTGTAGCGCGAAGCGCAGATCAAAATAATGCCGCATGCCCGAGGACGCGTTGGAAAGCAACCTCATTCCTGCCCGAACAGGTCAGTCTATTTGCGCATTTACAAATTCGTAAACTTTTTTGAAAAAAGTGCTTGCACAGTTCTCGAATCATAGGTTATTATCTTCCTCGTTGAACGCGCGGGTCCAACAAAACGAACCGTGAATCAACAACATAGCATGTCGGAGTGGCGGAATTGGCAGACGCGCTAGCTTGAGGTGCTAGTGACCGCTTTTTGGTCATGCGGGTTCAAGTCCCGCCTCCGACACCATCGCATTTGAGAAGCCTCTTCGGAGGCTTTTTTGTTACCGATAGACGGCGGGGTCCACGATGGAAACGCTTGAACACAACGAGTGGGCAGACGTTGCCCAACTAGTCGAGATCACGAGCGATGCTGTCATCATCTGCGAGCTCGACGGAACCATTCTGCATGTGAATAATCGCTTACTTGGTTTGATGTGCGAGGAACGCGCCGACGTCATTGGTGGAGATGTTAAAGACGTCCTGTACTCGTCCGCTTTTGAACGTGCGACGGAACATCGTCTGCCATTTGAAACTGATGGCTCCGAGAACGAACTGATGCTCAAGCTGAGTGACGGCTCCTTTATCCCCGTCTTGGTTCGTGCGGGCTCCGTAACGCCTCCACGCATCTTTGGGCGCCGCGCGCCACGTGTCCTGGTGGCGCTCCATAGCATCGAAGAACAGTATTCGCACGACCGTCAGCTCAAGCGTGCTCTTTCGGAGCTTAGAGTGGCTAACAAGCGCCTCTCTGGCACGCTCTCGGTCATTATGAGTACCGTGGGCTCCGATGAGCTGCCCAGCCTACTTGATACCGTTTTGAACCAGCTTGTAGGAACGCTCGATGCTTCGGGTGCTGCTATCTATTTTTCTGAGAGCGGCGGTTTTAAACTTCGCGGTGTTTCCAAGGAGCTGTACGACAGCTACCTGCCTGAGTTTTTGCCGTATGGCGCTGGCATTCCGACGTATGTTCTTCGTGAGTCGCGTGCCTGTCGCTTGTCGATTCAACAGGACCTTAAGGGTGATAAGGCCGCCTCCGGTATGTTTATGGACCTGGACAATCGTTCTAAGCACCTGTTGCGTATGCAGGATATGCCTCCGTACCGCAGCGAGATCTGTCTTCCCGTTTTTTACGGTACGCAGATCCTTGGCGTGCTGGAAGTTGGTTGGAAACGCCCCCAGGCACCGCTCGCCTATGACGTTAATGTGCTCGAGGTCATTTGCGATTACCTATCTATCCAGCTGGTCGGCATGGCATCGAGCCTTCGCTCCCGTCGCACGGCCGAGCTTGGCCGCTCGCTCAATGTCTTGCGTGATGAGTTGTTTACCTTTCTAGACGATTCCGCTGCGGCTACCCAGGCGGTATCGTCCGAGATCTGCAATATGCTTAACTGCCATTTTTGCCCTGTTGAGTATGACGCCAGTCTGGATTCCTACGTCATAGATTTTGAAGGCGGCAGTCGCGTTGCTTTGCCGGACGATCCCGAGAAGCTTTTCTTTTCCACGACGGCGCCAGCGGCACGTCTGGGGGCTGGCCCTGATGGCTTTGAGGCATCTGTTTTGGGCGGTACGAGTGCCGAGGACCTTAAACACGTCCGTATAACTCGCGTTGACGAATCGATGCCTATGGGAGGCTGGCTTAGGGCGCATGGTCTGCCTTGTCAAGGTCTCTACGTCGACTTCGGCATCGAGGCGGGGCGCCCGCGCTCTGAGGGTGATGGTAAGCACAGTAACGACGCGATTGTTCCTGCTTCTGTTGCGAAGAGCCCGACGACGCGCGCGCTGCTGCTTCGTGATGGTAGCCAAGAGCCGATTGATGACCTTGAATATGACTACTTGGTGCACTTGGCGCATGACTTTGAACTGATCTACGAAGGCGAATCTCAAAAGCGCGAGGAGCGCCATATCGCTCAGACCCTTCAGATTGGCATGAGAAATTCCCTGGGGGATGTTCCGGGTATCGCAACCGATTCGGTGTACCTGTCGGCCACGAACTCGGCGTTGGTCGGCGGCGATTTCTATACGCTCATCCGTCTTCCCGACGACTGCGCCGTCATGATTCTGGGTGATGTGTCTGGCAAAGGTATTGAGGCCGCATCGATGTCCGCGCTCGTCAAGACGGCCCTGACGGCATATGCTTGGGAGGGCGCTGGACCGGCCCGCATGGCACGCTCCCTTAACAGCATGCTCATGGGCTTTTCGAGGGTCGAGACGTTCGTGACGGCCTTTATCGCCAAGATTGACCTTAAGGCCGGACGCGCAACGTATTGTTCGGCGGGCCATCCTCCGACCATGGTCATTAGGCCAGAGTCGATGCCGCTGGGTGGCGGCGAGGCACGTGGGGGAGAGGTCGAGCTACTTGGATGTCAATCGGGTGTAATCGGTGCCTTTGAGAGCATGGTGTACGAGACAGGCGTGTTTACGTTCGCTCCTGGCGACATGCTCTTCATGTATACGGATGGAACGATTGAGGCCCGCGACCGCACCGGAGCGTTCTTTGGCGAGCAGCGCCTTCGTGACCTTCTGCTCTCTGTCTCGGGTGAGGGCGTATCGGGAATCTGCGGCAAGGTCTTGGGCGAGCTCGACCGATTTACCGAATCGGCGTTGGACGATGACATTGCATTGGTGTCCCTTGAGTTTTTACGGGGTCGTTCATAGACGACGCTGAGCGGGCTGAATCCGCACGGTTGGGGAAACGAATGCATCGAGTGGGCTTTTTTGGGGAACCATGGTCGTATGAATGAGTGGAATGACATAGCGGTTTTGACGCCACCAGGCGATATCGACATCGCCACGGTGCCTGCGCTGCGTCGGCGGTTGGATGCCTTGATTGGCCGCGGCGTGCGTCGTGTCGTCATCAACTGTCAGGCTGTTAGCTTTATCGATTCGACGGGCTTGGCATTCCTGCTTACGCGCGCTCGTGAGCTCATGAGGCGAGAAGGCCTGCTTTCGCTCGTCAATGCATCAGGTGAAGTTGTTCGCTTTTTGGAGATTGCTCGTCTTGTCGATATCCTTCATGTCGCGGGGCCGGCACGGGACTCTATTCCCGCTATTCCGGTGGGGGAGCTGCCTCGCTGGAGTAAGAGTGTCGAGGTCCGTCAGGGTATCGAGAATCTTCCATACTACCGACATCGCATCGCCGAACTCCTTGAATCGCTTCCGTTGCGCCGTGACGAGCGCTACGATGTCGCATTGGCATCGGGGGAGGCGCTGGGTAATGCCTATGACCATGCGGGCGGTATCGGGTGCGTCCTGACGGTTCAGGCCTATGGCGATCGCGTTGTGGTTGAGGTGCTTGATCGAGGTGCCGGCTATTCTGTCGATGAAACGAGCGAGCCGGTCGCATCTGAGGAACGCGGCCGTGGTATCAAGCTTATGCGTATGCTCGTCGATAACGTGGAGGTTGCTCGTCGTACGGACGGCGCCGGCACGCGCGTGCAGATGGTGAAGCTGTTTAGCGGAGCGCTGGAATCGTGCGCCTAGCCAATCGCTTTAGCGCGTTTGGCTATTAAGAACATGCGGCAGACAAGTTTTTTGAAAAAAGTACTTGCGTCTTTTGGACAACTCGCGTAAATTAATAACCCGCAAGCGGACATGGCTCAGTTGGTAGAGCACAACCTTGCCAAGGTTGGGGTCGCGGGTTCGAGCCCCGTTGTCCGCTCCAAACGCAGCAGCCCGACTACCACGGTAGCCGGGCTTTTTTGTACCCATCGCCTGGGCTCGAACCCGAGAGGGAGCGAGCGTTTTGGGGCGTGGCTGTGGCGTTGTTTGCTGCGAATGTGCGCTTTGGGCGTATCATCGTGGGCATCTCGCATAACCTCGTTGCAAGGGAGATACGCCCCGTGGCTACAGAAAAGTCTTCTTCGCGCTCATGGATGTCCGATGCCGCGATCTATCAGATCTACCCGCGCTCGTTTAAGGATTCGACTGGTTCGGGTCTGGGCGATATCGCGGGCATTACCCAGCAGATGGACTATCTTGAGCGGCTGGGTATCGAGGCCATCTGGCTGAGCCCGTTTTACCCATCGCCTCTTGTCGATGGTGGCTATGATGTGGCGGACTACTGCGATGTCGATCCACGTCTCGGCTCGCTTGACGACTTCGATGATATGATCGCTGCGGCTCACGCGCGCGGCATCAAGGTCATCGTCGACATCGTGCCCAACCATTCATCCAGCCAGCACCCCTGGTTCAAAGCCGCTCTTGCCGCCGGCCCCGGATCGCCCGAGCGCGCCCGTTATATCTTCCGCGATGGTCGCGGCGAGCATGGCGAGCTGCCTCCCACCAATTGGAATGCCAACTTTGGCGGCCCCGCATGGACGCGTGTTGCGGACGGTCAGTGGTATCTGCACATGTTTACGCCCGAGCAGCCGGACTTTGACTGGTCATGCCCTGAGGTTCACGCGCTCTTTTGCGACGTCCTGGCGTTTTGGAGCGATCGAGGCGTCGACGGCTTTCGCATTGATGTGGCGCAGGGTCTCGCCAAGGATCTCGACCGCGATGACCTCGACCGGTGGCATCTCGCCGAGGGCGATGACATGGTTGACGACGGCACCCATCCGCTGTGGGACCGCAACGAGGTCCACGAGATCTATCGAGAGTGGCGCCGCGTGTTCGACCGCTATAATCCGCCACGCAGCGCCGTTGCCGAGGCGTGGGTGCTGCCCGAGCGCCAGTATCTCTACGCGCGTCCCAGCGAGCTTGGCCAGACATTCAACTTTGAGTTTGCCAAGGCCACTTGGACCTATGATGACATGCACACTGCAATCGAGAAGGGCTTGAAGGCAGCCGTCGAATCCGATTCCGCCTCGACCTGGGTACTCTCCAACCACGACGTGCCGCGCGTGGCGACACGCTATGCCCTGCCGCAAATCAAGGCGACGCGCTACCACCAGATTGCGCTCGACTGGCTCTTGCGCGACGGGTCGTCTTATGATGAGGACCGTGAACTCGGCGAGCGCCGCGCGCGGGCGGCCCTTTTGCTTGAGCTGGCGCTTCCGGGCTCGGCATACGTGTATCAGGGTGAGGAGCTCGGCCTTTTTGAGGTGGCTGATATTCCGTGGGATGCACTCGAAGATCCCACTGCGACCAATACGCACGGACCGAAGCGTGAGAAGGGGCGCGACGGCTGTCGTGTGCCCCTGCCGTGGGTGGCGGCGGACGATCCCGCGCAGGGCGGATCGTTTGGGTTTTCGCCGGCGGACGCCGATGCGGCGCCCCATCTGCCGCAACCTGCATGGTTTTCCGATTACGCTGTCGATAGGGAAGAAGCGGACCCGACATCGATGCTTGCGCTCTATCGTGACGCCCTCTGGCTGCGGCGCAAGCTGCGCGGGTGCGCCAACGATCTTGCGTGGCTCGATCTTGACGGGCGCACCGGTCTTGCGGATGGCGCCGAGGGCGCCGAGGGCGGCGTCATCGCCTATCGCCGCGACAACGGCTGGGCGTGTGTGACGAACTTCGGTGCAGCACCCGTGGAGTTGCCGGCGGGCAGGGTCCTGCTCACCTCATCACCGCTTGCAGACGGCAGGCTCGCGCAGGACAGCTCTGCCTGGATCATGCTCGGTGAGATGTAAGGGCCTCTTGCGGCGAGTTTGCGTTTGCCTACACCTTCCGTGGCGGCTGATGTCTTCGCGAGGTTCGCGAGGGCGTTGCAAAACTTTTCAAAAAAAGTTCTTGCACAGGATGCGGGCATCACGTAAGATTAATCCCCGTAAGCGGACATGGCTCAGTTGGTAGAGCACAACCTTGCCAAGGTTGGGGTCGCGGG
>UQJA01000117.1 GCA_900541285.1 uncultured Collinsella sp. | reverse complement strand
AGAACGGCAGGCCCGCACCGGGACGACCAGCACCGGCGCCGGCGAGCGGACGCTTCTTGTCCTGGTCCTTGGCGGTGAGTTTCTCGATAGCCTTTTTGATGGAGGCGGACGACACACCCAGGCGCATGAGGATGTCCATGGCCATGCCGTTGCCCTCTTCGACGATGCCGATCAGCAAGTGCTCGGTCGACACGTAGGTCTGGTTGTTCTCGCGCGCCACGCGGAATGAACGCTCCATCACGCTAATGACGAGCGGCGTAAAGGCGAGCTTGGCCGCCTCGGTCTCCTCACTGGGCTCGGGAACCGTGGTCTGGACCTCTTTGAGAGTATCCATGATGTCATCATAGGAGATGTCGAGCGAACGCAGCGCCTCGGCGGCAATGCCCTCGTCCTCCTTGGCAAGCGCGAGCAGCAGGTGCTCGGTGCCCACCTTATTTGAATGAAGATCGAGCGCTTCTTGCTTGGCCATGGACATGACCTTACGCGCACGATCGGTAAAACGGTCTAACATGCTAGTTCCTCTTAGACGAGCTAGTTTTTTCAAACGCAAAGCGCCGCCCCGCGGCAGCGCTTTGGTCTCTTTACCCATATGGAGTATATGTTAACAGCTGGAGGAATATCTATAAACCCGGCTCACATGAATGCAGGTTATGACCGCATCGCGGGACTCACCGCGCGATGCGCGACGGGCGCCCCGCAAGAGAAACCCTAGACGTCTTTCACCACGTCGGGACTCGTCGCACGCGATGCGCGATAGGCATCGGCCTCCTTGGAGACGCGTTCGAGCAGCTCGGATGTATCGACGCCCTCGACTTGCGCGACCGTTTCAACCGTCTGCATGGCGACCGCCCTCAGGTACGCGCACGCGCTGTCCCCCAGCTGCTCGAGGTCTATCTCCTCGCCGCCCTCCCGGGCAAAGCCGACCGCCATCACAAAGCCCATGATGCCCGAGACCAGAAAGCCCACCGCAAAGCTCGAATCTGCCTTGAGCTCTTCTCCGTCGGGGTGGACGATCTCTCTCACGCGGTCGATGATGATCGTATGGATGCCCTGCTCGACCTGCTCGGCGGCACCCGCCCTCATGGTGATGACGATGCGCCGCAGCAGGCAGCGGACGTCGCGCCGGTCGAACGCCGAAAGGTCGCCCTCGCTCGAAAAATGCCAGAGGGCATCGGTGATGAGCTCGTTATCCTGCAGCAGCTGGGCTATGGCGATGGCGACGAGTTCATCGAAATCGTGAAAATAGTAGTAAAACGTTCCGCGATTGCACTGGGCGGCGCGGGTCACCTCGCCAACCGACAGCTCGAAGATGCTGTTGTTCTCGATGAGCTCCCAAAACGCCTCGATGATACGGGTGCGTGCATCGGGCGCATCGGCGTCCTTACGCGGTCTCGCCATGCGCCTCACCGCACCCCTGCGCCTTGGCGTTCATGATGAGCATCTGAAGACGGTTCTCCACGTTGGCGAAGCTCACGTCGGGATCGTAGTCGAGCGGCAGGAACTGCGCCGTGGGATACTGCTCCTTGAGCGCATGGATGAGCCCGCGCCCCACGACATGGTTGGGCAGACACCCGAACGGCTGCAGGATCACGAAGTTGCGGCAGCCGCGCTTGGCGTGCTCGAGGATCTCCGCCGGAATCAGCACGCCCTCGCCCGCATCGAACGTATGGTGCAGGATCTTATCGCTCGCGCGCACGAGCTCGGGCATGCGCGTCGGCGGCTCGTAGAGCGGGCTCGCCGCGCCCAGGCGGTCGCAACGGTCGTGCGCGAGCTCGAACAGGTTGTCCGCCGTGGCGTACCAGGCCTTTTCGGGCAGCGACAGGTCGACGTGGAACTCGCGCGACTGCGCATGCTTGTAGAAATAGGTCTTGCGGATCACGTCGGTCATGCGCGCCTCGATGACCTCGAGCCCGTTGTCCTCGAGGTAGCGCTCGATCTCGTGGTTGGCGCCGAGATGGAAATTGAGCAGGTACTCGCCCACGATGAGAACGGTCGGATGCGGGTTCGAGCGGTCGTACGGAACGGCGTCCATGATCGCAAGCGCGCGTTTGAAGCCCGTCGCCTGGCCTCTCAGCCCCGAGCGCTCCATGCCCTCGATAACCTCATCGAGCGCGCGGTCGAACGCAGCGTCCGCCGCGCCCTTCTCGAGCTCATAGGGACGGATGCGCCTAAGCATGGCCTCGAGGGCATCGATCATGGGAAGACCGTAGGCGATCTGGATGCTCGGGCCAAGGCCGAGCTTGAAGCCCGGATGCGCATTGTGGGCATCGACGTCGTCGTTGGTGAGCACCGGGACATAGTCGTATCCCGCGTCGTCGAGCGCGCGGCGCAGCAGGGGCATGTAGTGCGTCAGGCGGCAGTCGCCGATATACTTGCCAGTCACCACGGCGACGTCGTGCGGGTCGTACTTACCGCTCTTGAGTGCCGCGAGCGCCTCGCCGATCACGATTTGCGCGGGGAAGCAGATGTCGTTGTGCACATAGCGTTTGCCCAGGCGGATGGCATCCTCGCGCCCGATATCAAGGGCCTCGGCGCGCACGCCCTGATTGCGCATCGCCGCGGTCATGAGCCTGCAGAACGCATGGGAGGTGTTGGGGACCAGCGCGATCTTGTCGTGCCGGTCGCGCTTGGTGTACTTGACCTTATACGGGTCGTCGAGCGGATGGACCGCGTGCACCCGGGCGCCCTCGGCACGCTCCTCCGCGCGACGACGGTTGACCGACTCGATAAACGAACGCACGCGAATGCCCATGGGACCGGCGACGTCGCTCTCATCGAGCTTGATCATCATCGGAACCTTGGAGCCCATCTCGCCCATCATGCGCGCGATCTCGTCGGTGAGATACGCATCGTGGCCGCAGCCGAAGCTGCCCATCTGCACGAGCTCGAGCTCGGGCGTCGATGCGACGATGACCGCGCACGACAGCATGCGCGCATGGTAGTTGTTCACGATGTCGATGCGGCTGTTGGAAAGATCGACGTTGCAGACCCCCGGCACCGCATCGGGCGTCAGCACGGGGATGCCGCGCTCAGAGAAGAGCTTGGGCAGCCCGTGGTTGACCAGCGGGTCGTTGTGGTACGGGCGCGAAGCGATCACCACCGCGTAGCCGCCGTCCTCGCGCACGTTCTCGAGCACCTGCCTGCCGCGCAGCTGCAGCTGGTTCTCAAACGTCTCCTGCGCGCGGTCCGCCTGCTCGGTCGCCTTGGCAACCAGGTCGGCATCGATATCGAAGGTCTCCTTGCACCACGCCTTGAGCTGGCGGTTTCGGTCGCCCTCGTCGTACCAGTGGAACAGCGGCGTATCGAACGGAACGCCGAAACGCTCCTCCGGGTTATCGGAATTGCGCATCACGTAGGGGTATCCCTTTACGACGGCGCACATCCACTCGCTGGTAGAGGCGGTGTTTTCGGTGGGCACCGTCGTGATGATGGGCATGAAGATGCGGTCGACGCCGGCGTCGACGAGATTGCGGATGTGCCCGTGGACGAGCTTGGCCGGGAAGCACACGGTGTCGGATGTGACGTGCGCCAGACCGCGCTCGTACATCGCCTTGGTGCTGCGTCCCGAGACGCGCACCTTAAAGCCGAGCGTGCTGAAGAACGTCGACCAGAACGGCATGGTGTCCCAGAACTCGAGCACACGGGGAATGCCGATCGTGACATCGCGCCCCCCGCAGACGGGAACCGTGGGGTACGACTCGAACAGCAGCTTCTCGCGGTCGACAAAGAGATTGGGGGCAGCCGCGGTCCGGTCGCGCCCCGTGCCGGGTGCCTGTGCCTCGCAAGCACCCTGCGGACGCAGCTCCTCCGCCGCGGGAACCTCGCGCACGAGCTCATCCCATGAGATGGCGCCGCCGCGCGGGCAGCGATTGCCCGTGACGTAAAGCGAGCCGTCGCCAAATGCCACGACCGCGCGCTGGCAGCGGTTGTTGCACCGACGGCAGGTAACGCCGCCGAACTCGCGATGCTCGAAGCGCTCCACGGCATCGAGCCCGATAAACGACGTGTCGGCGTCGCCCTTGCGGCATTCCTCGCGCGCGAGCAGGGCGATACCGATAGCGCCCATCAGCCCCGGGTGGGGCGCACGCGTGACGGGTTTGCCCAGATACTGCTCGAATGCGCGCAGCACCGCGTCGTTTCGGAACGTGCCGCCCTGGACGACGACTTTGTCGCCCAGACGGTTGAGATTTGAAACGCGAATGACCTTGGTGAACACGTTCTCGATAATCGAACGGCAGAGACCGGCCATGATGTCGCCCGGACCCTTACCGCGCCGCTGCTCGGAAACGACGCTGCTGTTCATGAACACCGTGCAGCGGCTGCCGAGAACGGCGGGGGCTTTGGACGAAAATGCCTCGGTCGCGATATCCTCAACGGCTATTCCGAGGTTTTTGGCAAAACCCTCGAGGAACGAGCCGCAGCCCGCAGAGCACGCCTCGTTGACGACGATATCGGTCAGCACGCCGTGGTTGAGCCAGATGGCCTTCATATCCTGTCCGCCGATGTCGAGCACGAAGGTCGCATCGGGAACGCATGCGCACGCGGCGCGGGCGTGCGCGACCGTCTCGACCGTATGGTAGTCGGCGTGGAACGCGCGCGCGAAAAGCTCCTCGCCGTATCCCGTGGTGCCCACGGCATCGATCGCAAGCGTGACTCCCGCTGTCTCCCAGCGGTTCTTCAAGCTGACAAGACCCTGTTGGGCGACGTCGAGCGGTCTGCCGTTATTAGACGCGTAGAACGAATCGACAAGCTCACCCGCCTCATCGACCAGGGCGAACTTGGTCGTCGTGCTCCCCGAATCGATACCGAGCGCCACACGCACCGTCTCTCCGGGCGCATACGCATCCGGACCCTTTGCCGGCGTCTCTTTGCCATGGCGTGCCGTAAAATCCGCCTGCTCGGCAGGTGTGGCAAAAAAGGGCTGGGCAAGACGTCCCTCCCCGCTTGCGGGCGCGACCGTCTCGAGCTTATCCAGCCGGACAAAAGCGTCGGGAAGGTCGATCGGTTGGGACGATGCGAACATGTCGGTCAGCGACAGGGCGGCACCGCGCGCGACCATGATCTGCGGATCGCGCGGGACGATAACCTGATCGTCCGATAGATTCAGTTGCTCCCGGAACACGCGGACCAGTGTGGGGTTGTAGGCGAGCGTACCGCCCTCGAAGATTACCGGCGGCTCGATGTCGATACCCTGGGCCAGACCGCCGATCGTTTGGCGGGCGACCGCGTGAAGCGCCGAAAGCGCCAGGTCGGTGGCAGGAATGCCCTCGTTGAGCAGCGGCTGGATATCGGTCTTTGCGTACACGCCGCAGCGGCCCGAGACCTCGTGGACGGTCGTTCCCCGGCTTGCGAGCTGCTCGAACTCGCCCGATTCGGTGCCGACCCCCATGAGCTTTGCCATCTCGTCGATAAATGCACCGGTACCGCCTGCGCCCGAGCCGTTCATGCGCATGTCGGCAACCTCGATGTCTCCCTTATCGTTGGTGCGGAAGAAGATCATCTTGGCGTCTTGGCCGCCCAGCTCGATGGCGCAGCGCGTCTGCGGATAGAACCTGCTGATCGCGAGCGCGTTGGCGACCACCTCCTGAACGTACGAGGCGCCCAGCGCGGTCGCGATATCGCGCGCACCCGAGCCGGTCACCGCAACGCGCAGCGACTCATGGGGAAAGCGCTCGGCGAGCTCGCCGATGGTCTTCATCGTCATGACCTCGCGGATGGGCACCTCGGCGTCGAGCTCGTTCTCGATCATGGAGGTGAGCGCGATCATCTTCATCGAGCCCTTGCCCAGCTCGGCGAAGGTGGTCTCGGCGGTGACCTCCCCGTCGTACTTGTAGGCGGACCTGGCGAACTCGCAGACCTGCTCGAGGACTTCCTGGCTCATGGTGGTTCCTTTCTCTTTTGGTGGGACTGTCGATAAGGACGGTGAATCCGGCGACGAGGACGCGCGCACGCGGGCTAGTCGTCGAGCTCGAAGCAGAGCT
>UQJA01000116.1 GCA_900541285.1 uncultured Collinsella sp. | reverse complement strand
CGGGCGTCGCTGGCCGCGTGCTCCCTGGATCCCAGGGCAGCCGAGGGCATGGCCGGCTACGGCAACGGCATGCGCTACCGCTACGGCCTGTTTAAGCAGGAGATCGTCAACGGCAGCCAGGTCGAGGCCACCGACGAGTGGCTCACCCACGGCTATCCCTGGGAGGTCCGCCGCCAGGACAAGGCCGTGACCATTAAGTTTGGTGGCCATGTTGAGGGCTTTGAGGAGAACGGCCGCACGTTCTACCGCACGGTGGACACGCAGGACATCCTGGCCGTCCCTTATGACATCCCCGTGGTGGGCTATGCCGGCGAGACCGTCAACAAGCTGCGCGTCTGGGCCGCCGAGCCGGTCGAGGAGCACTTTGATCTGGAGGCCTTCAACCGCGGCGACTACGCCCTGGCCGACGCCGAGCGCGCCGAGGCCGAGGCCATCAGCGCCATCCTCTACCCCAACGACGCCGGCGAGCACGGCCGCCTGCTGCGCCTGAAGCAGGAGTACCTGTTTGTTTCTGCCGGCATCTACAGCCTGCTCGACACATTTGAGAAGGAGCACGGCGAGAACTGGGAGCTGCTGCCGCAGTTTGTGGCCATCCACACCAACGACACGCACCCCGCCATGTGCGGCCCCGAGCTCATGCGCATCCTCATCGACGAGAAGAAGCTCGAGTGGGATGACGCCTGGAACATCGTGACGCAGGTCGTGAGCTACACCAACCACACCATCCTGCCCGAGGCTCTGGAGAAGTGGCCCATCGGCACGTTCTCCAAGCTCCTCCCCCGCGTGTACCAGATCATCGACGAGATCAGCCGTCGTTGGCACGAGTCGTTCGACACCACGCAGGAGGGCTGGCAGGAGCGTCTGCGCCAGACCGCCATTCTGTGGGACGGCGAGATTCGCATGGCCAACCTGTCTGTGATCTGCAGCCATAGCGTCAACGGCGTGGCCAAGATCCACTCCGATATCATCAAGAACATCGTGCTCAAGGACTTCTATGCCCTGACGCCCGAGAAGTTCAACAACAAGACCAACGGCATCTCGCACCGTCGCTTCTTTGCCGAGGCCAACCCCACCTACGCCAAGCTCGTCACCGAGGCCATTGGCGATGGCTGGCTCAAGGACGCCTTTGAGCTGGAGAAACTCAAAGAGTTCCAGAACGACACCGAGTTCCTGAAGGCCGTGGGTGCCTCCAAACGCGCCAACAAGGAGCGCCTGGCCGCCTACGTCAAGGCCGAGACCGGTCTGGTCATCGACCCCAACACCGTTTTCGATGTTCAGGTAAAGCGCTTCCACGCCTACAAGCGCCAGCTCATGAACATCATGAAGGTGATGGACATCTACAACCGTCGTATCGCCGATCCCAACTTCCACGTGACGCCGACGACTTTCATCTTTAGCGGTAAGGCTGCCTCTAGCTACACCTTCGCCAAGGAGACCATCCGCCTCATTAACTCCGTCGCCGAGGTCGTCAACAACGACGCCCGCGTCAACGAGGTTATGAAGGTCTGCTTTATCCCCAACTTCCGCGTGAGCAACGCTCAGCTCATCTACCCCGCCGCCGAGATCTCGGAGCAGATCTCCACGGCCGGCAAGGAAGCCTCGGGCACGTCCAACATGAAGCTCATGATGAACGGCGCCATTACGCTGGGCACCCTCGACGGCGCCAACATCGAGATCGCCGACCTGGCCGGTCGCGAGAACGAGGCCATCTTTGGCCTGACCGCCCCCGAGGTCGAGCAGCTCTGGGCATCCAACAGCTACTTTGCGTGGGATACCCTCAACGGCGACCGCGAGCGTCTGGGCCGCGTGATGGACGAGCTCAAGGACAACACCTTTGCGGGTCTTTCGGGCAACTTCGAGAGCATCTACAACGAGCTCATGAACAACAACGACCCCGACCTGGTCATGGCCGATTTCCGCAGCTACGTGGATGCATGGGAGGCGCTCACGAACAGCTACGGCGACCAAGAGACCTGGAACCGCAAGGCGCTGCTCAACACCGCCTCCTCCGGCTGGTTCTCGAGCGACCGCACCATTCGCGAGTACCGCGACGAGATCTGGCACGCGTAAAGGCGCGCGAGCTCCCTTATGCCAGCACGGCATTACTCGACGGGCGCGACCGAGCGCCGCGCCCGTCGCTAATGGATTTAAGAACATCGATGACAGAAGGAGAAATCGATGAGTAAGAAAGAATGCATCGCGATGCTCCTCGCAGGAGGACAGGGCAGCCGATTGGGGGCACTCACCCAAAAGATCGCTAAGCCGGCGGTTAGCTTTGGTGGCAAGTTCCGCATTATCGACTTTTCGCTGTCCAACTGCTCCAACTCGGGTATCGACACGGTGGGCGTTCTGACGCAGTACCGCCCCTATCTGTTGCATGCCTATGTGGGCTCCGGCGAGGCCTGGGATCTGGACAGCCGTGACGGCGGCGTCGCCATCCTGCCGCCGTTTGCCACGCAGACCGGCGGCGCCTGGTATGCGGGCACGGCCGACGCCATTACGCAGAACCTCGACTACATCAAGGCCAACGACCCCAAGTACGTCCTGATTCTTTCGGGCGATCATCTGTATCGCATGGACTACCGCAAGATGCTCAAGACGCACATTGAGAACAACGCCGACCTCACGGTGAGCGTTATGCCCGTGCCGTGGGAGGAGGCCAGCCGCTTTGGCATCCTGACTACCGACCCCGAGGACGGCCGCATCACCAAGTTCACCGAGAAGCCCGATAAGCCCGATTCGAACCTCGCCTCCATGGGCATCTACATCTTCTCGGCCGACGTGCTGATCGAGGCGCTTGAGGAGGACGCTCTGGACCAGCGTTCGAGCCACGACTTTGGCAAGGACATCATCCCCAAGCTGCTCGGCGAGAACAAGCGCCTGTACAGCTACGAGTTCCACGGCTTTTGGAAGGACGTCGGCACCATCGCCAGCTTCCACGAGACCTCGATGGACCTGCTGGGCAACAACCCCGAGTTCGATCTGTTTGACAAGCACTTCCCCATCATGTCCAACATCACCACGCGTCCGCCGCACTACATTGGCCCGGACGGCCGCCTGGACGACTGCCTGGTCTCCAACGGCTGCAAGATCTACGGCACCGCTCGCCACTCGATCCTTTCGACCGATGTCATCATCGAGGAGCGCGCCGTAGTCGAGGACTCCGTGCTGCTGCCGGGTGCGCACGTTAAGAGCGGCGCGCACATCTGCCGCGCTATTTTGGGCGAGAACTCCACGGTCGAAGAGGGCGTGAAGCTCGGCTCTGTCGATACCACCAAGGATACGGCCGTCGTTGGAAATGACGTCGTTATCGGGAAGGGGGAATGATCCGATGATCAATCGCAAGGCCATCGGTTATATCACCGCTAACTACTCTTCGACTTACGGCAGCGTGCTGCTCAAGGACCGCCCCATCGCGTCCGTTCCGTTTTTGGGCCGCTACCGCCTGATCGACTTTCCGCTGTCCAACATGATGAATGCCGGCATTAAGACCGTCGGCGTCGTCATGCCGGGCAACTACCGCTCGCTGATCGACCATGTGGGCTCGGGCAAGGACTGGGGCCTGGACCGCAAGAAGGGCGGCCTCTTCATGGTGCCCGGCAACGCGTATGGCACCACCAAGGGCGGCATGCGCTTCCTGCTGCGCGACATCATCTCCAACAAGACGCTGTTCCAGCGCTCGGATAAGCCCTATGTTGTGATGATGGGCACCAACATCATCTTTAACATGGACCTCAACACCATCATCGACGCGCACGAGAACTCCGGTGCCCAGATGACCGTGGTGTACTGCAAGGCCACGCACAACGTCGATGACGAGACCAAACTCGAAATTAACGAGAACGGCCGCCTGACGGGCGTGAGCGCCGGCGTCGTGTACGGCGACAACGCCTCTATGGACTGCTGCATCGTCAACCGCGAGACGCTGCTCGAGATCATCGACCACTACCAGGCCGCCGACTATCTTGACCTGCTCGAAGCACTCCAGGGCGACTTTGGCAACATCGACGTGTGCAGCTACGAGTACAAGGGCGAGGTCGTGGGCGTGTTTAGCGAGAAGTCGCTGTACCGCCGCAGCATGGACCTGCTCGATCAGACCGTGGCCGACCATCTCTTTGACCCCGAGCGCCCGATTCTGACCAAGGCTCACGACGTGCCGCCTTCGCGCTATGCGACCGGCAGCCACGCTTGCAACTCGATCATCTCGGCCGGCTGCATCATCAAGGGCACCGTGCGCAACTCGATCCTGTCGCGCGGCGTCGTGGTCGAGGAAGGCGCCTCGGTGACCAACTCGATCATCAACCAGAGCTGCGTCATCAAGAGCGGCGCCCGCGTTGAGAACGCCATCCTGGACAAGAACAACGTGGTTCCCACCAACACCGAGCTTCGCGGCACGCCCGAGAACATCCTGGTGCTGGGAAAGGCCCCGTTAACTTCTGATATCACCAACGCGAGCTAGCTTTGGCACCGCAACATCGCTCGTAACACGTAGAATAGCCGCCCGGTTTGCGCCAGGCGGCTATTCTCGAATTGCAACAGGGAGACAATATGGCTGATTCCAGCAAAAAGATGCAGATCGTGTTTGCCTCGGCCGAGTGCGCACCGTTTGTGAAGACCGGTGGCTTGGGCGACGTGGCGGGCTCGCTGCCTGCGGCGCTTGTGCGCGCCGGCGCCGAAGTCATCGTGATGGTGCCCAAGTACGCCACCATCAAGGACGAGTACAAGTCGCAGATGGAGCACTTCTCCGACTTTTACGTAAGCCTGGGCTGGCGCAATGAGTACTGCGGACTCGAGAAGCTCGAGCACGACGGCGTCACCTATATGTTCATCGACAACGAGCGCTACTTTGCGCGCGACTATCCGTACGGCTTCTTTGACGACGGCGAGCGTTTTGCGTTCTTCTCCAAGGCCATCACCGAGAGCCTGCAGCACCTGCCAGCCGGCTTTGAGTGCGACATCCTGCACTGCAACGACTGGCAGACGGCACTGGCGCCCGTGTTTTTGCGCGAGTTCTACCAGGGCCTGCCGCTGTACGACCGCGTCAAGACCGTGTTCTCGATCCACAACGTGGCGTTCCAGGGCCAGTTTAGCGATACCGTGATGGAGGACATCCTGGGCGTGGCGCATATTCCGGCGGCTGCCTCGCAGCTGCGTTGCGACGCCTGCAGCATCAACTACATGCTGGGCGCGCTGCGTTATGCCGATGCCATCACCACTGTGAGCCCCACCTATGCCAACGAGATCCAGACGCCCGAGTTTGGCGAGGGCCTGGACGGTGTGCTGCGCGAGCGTTCGTACGCGCTGCAGGGTATTTTGAATGGCATCGACGTCGCGGGCTTTGATCCGGCGACCGACAAGCGCATTGCCGCCAACTACACCGTCGAGGATCGTTCCGGCAAGGCCGTGTGCAAGGCCAAGCTGCAGGAAGAGCTGGGGCTCGAGGTTCGCGACGACCGTCCGCTTATGGTCATGGTCACGCGTCTGACGCGCCAGAAGGGCATGGACCTGGTCATGTACGCGCTCGACCGCATCCTGGCCGGCGGCGTGCAGGTGGCGGTGCTGGGCACCGGCGACCGCGACTACGAGGACGGTCTACGCTACTTCCAGGACAAGTACCCCGGCACCATGGCCGCGCGCATCGAGTTCGATCCGGCGCTGTCACAGCGCATGTATGCTGCCGCCGACATGTTCCTGATGCCTTCGAAGTTTGAGCCCTGCGGCCTGTCGCAGATCATCGCCATGCGCTACGGCACCCTGCCGATTGTTCGCGAGACCGGTGGTCTGAAGGACACGGTGATCCCGTATAACGAGTTTACCGGCGAGGGCACGGGCTTCTCGTTTAGCAACTTTAACGGCGACGAGATGGGCGACGCGGTGTTCCGCGCGGCACGCCTGTTCTGGGATAACCGCGACGCCTGGAACCAGCTGGTCACGCAGGCCATGAGCCAGGACTTTAGCTGGACGCGTTCGGCCGATAAGTATCTGGACCTGTACTTCTTTATGCATCCGGAGATTGAGAGGCCGGCGGCTGTTGTCGACGAGCCTGAGGCTGGTGCTGAACCGGTGGCCGCTGAGGAGCCC
>UQJA01000115.1 GCA_900541285.1 uncultured Collinsella sp. | reverse complement strand
GTCGGCGCCGGCGAAGCGCTGGACCAGCTTGTAGCCGATGTTGCCGGCCTCGAGGTCGGGGAACACGAGCACGTTGGCCTTACCAGCGACGGAGGAGCCGGGAGCCTTGAGCTGGGCGACGGTGGGGACAATAGCGGCATCGAGCTGCAGGTCGCCGTCGATGGCGAGCTCGGGAGCCTTCTCCTTGCAGAACTTCACAGCCTCCTGGACCTTCTTGGTGACCTCGCCGCCAGCGGAGCCCATGGTGGAGTAGGAGAGCATGGCCACGTGCGGCTCAACGTTGCCCATGAAGGTGGACCAGGAGTGAGCGGAGGCGATGGCGATCTCGGAGAGCTCGTCGGAGGACGGGTTGATGTTGAGGCCGCAGTCGGCGAAGATCAGCGTGCCGTCAGTGCCGAACTGCGGGGTGTCGGTGCACATCACGAAGAAGGCCGAGACCAGCTTGGTGCCCGGGGCGGTCTTGAGGATCTGAAGCGCGGGGCGCAGGGTGTCGGCGGTGGAGTGGCAGGCGCCGGAGACCAGGCCGTCGGCATCGCCCATCTTGACCATCATGGTGCCAAAGTAGGTGGCGTCCATCACCTGGGCGCGAGCCTGCTCGATGGTAACGCCCTTCTTGGCGCGGAGCTCGGCAAACTTCTGCGCGTACTCCTCGTGCTTCTCGGCATTGCGCGGGTCGATGACGGTAGCGCCGGGAACGTTGATCTCGTCGGGGTTGCCCAGGATGACGATCTTTGCCAGGCCCTCCTCGATGATTTTGGTGGCCGCGACGATAGTGCGCGGATCCTCGCCCTCGGGCAGGACGATCGTCTTAAGGTCGGCCTTGGCGGCAGACTTCATACGGTTTAGGAAATCGCTCATGTTACTCCTTACAAGCGTTTCGCTAAGCTCCAGGCACCCGGCTGTTCACGAATAAACCCGCTGCTAGCGGGTTTACCTTTCAATTATGTACGCCGCGGTGCTTGAGCTTTCCTTGTGTGGCAAGCTCATTATAGGACGCATTAGCGCTATAATCGCTCTGATAAATATGTCTCGAAGAATGTTCGAGAAAAGCCCAGCTAACGAGCCCGTGGCTTTTGACAAGGAGTATCGATGCAGATTACCTCAGGCCTGCCTGAAGGCTTTAACGCCGGCGCGTACGACATGATTGTCGTCGGTGCTGGATATGCCGGTGCCGTTTGCGCCCGCCGTCTTGCCGAGACCATCGGCTATCGTGTTGCCGTTTTGGAGCGCCGTAGCCACATTGCGGGCAATGCCTATGACTGCACTGACGAGGCCGGAATCCTGATCCACGAGTACGGTCCGCATATCTATCACACTTTTAACGAGCGCGTGCACAATTTCCTGTCGCGCTTTACCAAGTGGACGGATTATCAGCACAAGGTGCTCGCCAACATCAACGGTACCCTTATGCCCGTGCCCTTCAACCATGCGAGTCTCAAGCTCGCCTTTGGTGACGAGCGCGGCGAGGAGCTGTATCAGAAGCTCGTGGAGACCTTTGGCAAGGATGTCAAGGTGCCCATTATGGAGCTGCGTAAGAAGAACGACCCGGATCTTGCCGAGGTCGCCGATTACGTCTACGAGAACGTCTTTTTGCATTACACCATGAAGCAGTGGGGCCAGACGCCCGATCAGATCGATCCCTCGATCACCGGCCGCGTTCCCGTCTTTGTGGGCGATGATGACCGCTACTTCCCGCAAGCTCCCTTCCAGGGCATGCCGCAGGAGGGCTACACGGCGCTCTTTGAGCACATGCTCGACCACGACCTGATCGACGTGTTCTGCGACGTGGACGCCCGTGACCTCTTTGAAATCGACGAGACTACCGTCAAGATCGACGGCAAGGTCTATGGTGGCGAGATCGTCTACACCGGTCCGCTCGATGAGCTGTTCAATCTCGATTTGGGCGCGCTACCGTACCGCACGCTCGACATGAAGTTCGAGACGCTCGATATGGACCAGTTCCAGCCCGTGGGCACCGTCAACTACACCACGAGCGAGGACTACACGCGCATTACCGAGTTCAAGAACATGACCGGTCAGATCCTGCCCGGCAAGACCACCATCATGAAGGAGTATTCCAAGGCCTATACGCCCGGCTCGGGCGAGACGCCGTACTACGCCATTCTTGAGCCCGAGAACCGTGAGCTCTATGAGCGCTATCTTGAGCGCGTCCAGAACCTGACGAACTTCCACCCGGTGGGTCGTCTGGCCGAGTATCGTTACTACGATATGGACGCTGTGACCAATTCCGCCCTCGATCTTTCGGATGAGATTATCGCCTGCCATGCATAAAGTCATAACATTCGGTATTCCCTCGTATAACGCCGCCAAGGACATGGACCATTGCATCACCTCCATCTTGGAGGGGAGCAATTACGCCACCGATATCGAGATTATCGTGGTGGACGACGGCTCCAAGGACGAGACGGCCGCCAAGGCTGACGAGTGGGAGGCCCGTTATCCTGGAATCATCCGCGCGGTGCACCAGGAGAATGGCGGTCACGGTATTGCCGTCCTTTCGGGTCTGCGCGAGGCGCAGGGCACCTACTACAAGGTTGTCGACTCGGACGACTGGCTTGACGGCGCTGCCCTTTCGACCATGCTGTCGATTCTGCGTGGCTTTGAGGAGCGCGACCAACGCGTTGACCTGTTTATCTCGAACTATGTGTACGAGAAGGTTTACGAGGGCACGCATACTGCTATTGGCTACAAATTTGCCCTGCCGCGCAAAAAGATCTTTTCCTGGGATCAGATCGGTCATTTCCGCCTGGACCAGAACCTGCTCATGCACAGCCTGTGCTATCGCACGGATGTGCTGCGCGAGTCCAACCTTCCCATGCCGCCGCACACGTTCTATGTGGACAACATCTACGCCTACGTGCCACTGCCGCGTTGCAAGACCATGTACTACGCCGACATCGACCTCTACCGCTACTTTATCGGTCGCGAAGGTCAGAGCGTCAACGAGGCAACGATGGTCAAGCGTCTGGACCAGCAGTTCCGTGTTACGCGTATCATGATGGAGTCGTACCACCTGCACAGCGATGTCGAGTCGTCGCGCCTGCGTTCGTACATGATGGGCTACTTCACCATGATGATGGCGATCTGCTCGGTGCTCACCAAGCTTTCTGAGGAAGATTGCGCCGACGAGCGCCTAAAGACGCTGTGGAATGATTTGAAGGCCTACGACGAGCGCATGTATCGTCGTGCCCGTTACGGCGTGGTCGGGTTCTTCACCAATCTGCGCGGACGGGCCGGAGACAAAACCACACTCGGCCTATACCGTCTTGCTTCAAAGATCTTCAAATTCAACTAGCTGCTGAGTAATCGCTGCTGATAGGTTGACTGGGCCCCTTGGCCTTTAGTTTGCTACTGCGAACAGTCCTGCTCGCACGGAAAGCACATTAAGTGCTTTCCGGCTCGTGCGGAACTTGTATCAAACTAAAGGCCAAGGGGCCTCTGCTATAAGAATCGATTGTCAGGTTATTTGAATTTGAAGATCTTCGACGCGCGGTACACATGGGCCTGGGCTGAAAAGACTTGGATGGTAGGTTGCCCGGTAGGTCTTGGTTATGTTTGTTGCGAGTTCCGCACGAGCCGAAGAGCACTTAATGTGCTCTTCGTGCGAGTCAGGACTGTAGAGCAGCAAACATAACCAAGACCTACCGGGCAACCGGACGAGCTGGTTTACTTCGCAGCACCCGGGATGCCGTGGGAGGTTTTGGCGGTTTTGGCTCCGTTTACGATGGCGGTCTGTAGGGCCCTTACGGCGAGCATGCCCAGCAGGTCCAGGGGCACGGTGGCGCTTGCCTGGGCTCCCAGCTTGCCGCTGGCGAGGGTGTAGATGGTGTCGCCGTCGTTGGTGGTGTGCGTGGGGCGAATGGCGTGTGCATAGGCGTCTGCGGCCATCTGGGAGACCTTGGTGGCTTGTGCCTTAGTGAGTTCCACGTTGGTGACGATGCAGCTGATGGTGGTGTTGGTGCGGTCGAGCGGCATCTGCATGGATTCGGCGGCGGCAAAGGCTGCGAGCTCCATGTCGACGATCTGGTCGCTATCGGCTGCGGCGCGCATGCCGGCAACCCACTCGCCGGTGAAGGGGTCGACGACGTTGCCACAGGCGTTGACCGAAACCGCGGCGCCTACCTTAACGGGGCCGAGCGCCACGGCGGCAGCGCCAAGGCCGGCCTTCATGCAGGTGGCGGGCCCCATGAGCTTTCCGACGGTGGCACCCGTGCCGGCGCCCACATTGCCCTGCTCGAGTGTTGCGGGTGTATTGTCGAGCGCCTCGCGCACGGCAGCGATGCCGGCCTCGATGTCGGGGCGCACGGTGGGGTCGCCAAAAGCGAGGTCGAAGATGCAGCTGGAGCACACGATGGGCACCTGCGTGGGGCCGACGGGCAAGCCGATGCCGCGGCTCTCGAGCTCGCGGGCGACGCCGCTTGCGGCCTCCAGACCAAAGGCCGATCCACCCGAAAGGCAGACGGCGTGGACCTTGTCCACGGTGTTCTCGGGACGCAGCAGGTCGGTCTCGCGCGATGCCGGGGCACCGCCGCGAACGTCAACACCGCCGGTGGCGCCCTCGGGTGCCACGATTACGGTGCAACCGGTGCCGGCCTCCTCGTCCGTATAGTTGCCAAAGCAAAAGCCATCGACATCGCAAACGTCAATGGCCTCAAGCAGTGTGTCCATGTTTTACTCCTATCGGTTTTCCGCCGCGCCTTGTGCCCGGTCGGGATCCGTGCGGTACGCCAAAATTGTAGGCGCCGGGGGATGCCCAGCGCCAGATGCAATTACGAGAGTTTTTGAATTGCGCGCGCGACGCGAGCGATGGGCAGGCCCACCACGTTGTAGAAGTCGCCCGAAATATCGTGCACGAGCATACGTCCGCCGACGCCTTGGATGCCGTAGGCGCCTGCCTTGTCCATGGGCTCGCCTGAGGCGACGTAGCGCTCGATCTGCCCGTCGGTGAGCTCATAGAATGTCACGTCGGTCACATCGACAAAGGACAGGCTTTCGGCGGCGTGTGGAGCGGTGGTGTCTCCGGCCCTAACGATGCAGACGCCGGTTGCCACCTGGTGCGTGCGACCCGAGAGCTCGTGGAGCATGGTGCGGGCTTCGTCCTCGTTTGCCGGCTTACCCAAAATCTTGCCATCGAAGGTGACGATGGTGTCGGCCGCGACGGTCAGCTCATTGGGCTCGGCGTGCTCGGCGGCAACGGCGGCAGCCTTAGCACGAGCTAGGCGCTCGACAAGCGTAAGCGGGGCCTCGTCATCAAAAGGAGTCTCGTCGATGTCAGCGGGAATGACGCGGATGTCGTAGCCCGCTTCGCGCATCAACTCGATGCGGCGTGGTGATTGCGAAGCCAAAATCATAGTTGGATGCCCTCGGCAACCTTCTCGACAGCCTTGTCGCCGGCAAGCGTGCGCAGCAGCTCAAGCGCAAAGGGGAGCGACTGGGCCATACCGCTGGCGGTGATGATGTTGCCGTCGTGCGTGACCTTGTCACCGGTATAGGCGCCCTCGGGGAAGCTCTTCTCAAAGCCGGGGAAGCACGTGGCGTGGCGTCCCTCGAGCAGGTCAAGCTCGCCCAGGATAAACGGGGCGGCGCAGATGGCGGCAACATGCTTGGTCGCGGCGAACTCGCAGACTACGTCGCAGACGCGCTGGTCGGCGCGCAGGTTGGTGGCGCCGGGCAGACCGCCGGGCAGCACGACGCAGTCATACTCGTCAAAGTTAATCTCGTCAAAGAGCGCGTCGCAGGTTACGGGAATCTGCAGTGAGCTTACGACCTCGCGCGTGGGCATGATCGAGACGAGCGTGGCGCGCACGCCGCCGCGACGCATGACGTCGACCATGGTCAGGCATTCAATCGTTTCAAAGCCATCGGCGGCAAGAACGGCAACGCTGGGCATAAGGGTTCCTTTCAAAAAGCGGCATACAATTAGCCGTCTTATACCCCGAAGGCATACGCTTGCCACGCTCGATTTTCCAATGTTTAAAATAGCCCCGTCCGAATTAGCTACCCTCACCCATCCTCAACAATCTCAATCTGTAACATCCATCGACCAAAACCAGCCCCAACTGTTACAGATCGAGACAGTCCCCAACAGCACCGCCCCGTTCGGGGAACGACCGCCACAGGTG
>UQJA01000114.1 GCA_900541285.1 uncultured Collinsella sp. | reverse complement strand
CCTTGTCCAGCGCCTCGGGGCGCTCGGTGGAGGTGCGGATGCACACGGCCGGGAACGGGCGGCCGACGCTCGAGAAGAAGCTGGACTCCTCGGGAAGCGTGCCGGAGTCGGAGACCACGGCGAAGGCGTTCATCTGCAGGCAGTTGTAGTCGTGGAAGCCCATGGGCTCGTGCATGCGCACGCGCGGGTCCAGCTCGAAGCCGGTGGCCTCCAGGCGCTTGCGGGAGCGCGGGTGGCAGGAGTACAGGATCGGCATGTCGTACTTCTCGGCCAGCGCGTTGATCGCAGTGAACAGGCTCGTGAAGTTCGACTCGGTGTCGATGTTCTCCTCGCGGTGGGCGGAGAGCAGCATGTAGCGCTTGGGCTCCAGGCCGAGCTCGGAGAGGATGTTCGAGGCCTCGATCTTGTCCAGGCTGGCGCGCAGGACCTCGGCCATGGGAGAGCCCGTGACGTAGGTGCGCTCCGGGGCGCAGCCGGTATCCTTGAGGTAGCGGCGGGCGTGCTCGGAGTAGGCCAGGTTGACGTCGGAGATCACGTCGACGATGCGGCGGTTGGTCTCCTCGGGCAGGCACTCGTCCTTGCAGCGGTTGCCCGCCTCCATGTGGAAGATGGGGATGTGCAGGCGCTTGGCCGCGATGGCGGACAGGCAGCTGTTGGTGTCGCCCAGGATCAGCAGTGCGTCGGGCTGGACCTGCACCATCAGCTTGTAGCTCGCGGCGATGATGTTTCCGACCGTCTCTCCCAGGTCGGCGCCCACGGCGTCCAGGTAGACGTCGGGGTCGGCGAGCTCAAGGTCGCGGAAGAAGATGCCGTTGAGCGTGTAGTCGTAGTTCTGCCCGGTGTGCGCCAGCAGGCAGTCGAAATGGCGGCGGCACTTCTTGATGACCTCGGACAGGCGGATGACCTCGGGGCGGGTGCCAACGATAATCAGCAGCTTTAGGCGACCGTCGTCCTTGAATGCGATATCGGAATAGTCCTTACCCATGCGGCTAGACCTCCTCGTAGTAGGTGTCGGGGTTCTTTGGGTCGAAGGGCTCGTTGGCCCACATGACCGTCACGAGGTCCTCGGTGTCGGACAGGTTGGTGATGGAGTGCGTGTAGCCGGGGATCATCTCGACGGCGCGCATGTCCGAGCCGGAAACGATGTACTCATCGGCGGGGAACGGGTTGCCCCCGACGTCCTCCCCCACCTTCCTCAATTTGATGGACGCGGTGCCGGAGACTACCAGGAATCTCTCCCATTTGCTCATGTGCCAGTGGTTGCCCTTGGTGATGCCGGGCTTGCTCACGTTGATCGAAACCTGGCCGCGCTCCGGAGTGCGCAGGAACTCAGTGAACGAACCGCGGTCGTCTGTGTTGGGTTTCAGATCATAGGCGAAATGCCCCGGCTCGTAGTAGGAAAGGAATGTGCTCCAGAGCTTCTTGGAGAAGGAGCCCTCGGCGAGGTCGGGCACCGAGAGCGTCTCGCGGCTGTCGCGGAAGCACCCCAGCAGGTAGACGATCTCGCCCAGGGTCCTCACGTCGGTCCCGGGGACGTAGCAGAACCCGTCGCCCTCGACGCGCTCCAGCCCCTCGTAGCCGCAGCGGTGCTCCTGCCCCAGCAGGGCGCCCAGCATCTCTTCGACCAGGTCGTCGATGTAGAGGAGCTCGAGCTCCACCGAGGGGTCGTTCACGGTGTAGGGTCGGCCGTTGGCGATGGCGTCGCAGAAGGTGGCGACGGCGGAGTTGTAGCGCGGGCGGCACCACTTGCCGTAGAGGTTGGGGAAGCGGTAGATGAGCACCGGCGCCCCCGTGCGCTCCGAGTACTCCCGGAACAGGCCCTCCCCCGCGAGCTTGGACTCGCCGTAGGCCGAGCCCTCGAAGCGGCCGGAGAGGCTCGCCTGCGTCGAGCTGGAGAGCATGACGGGGCACGTGTTGCCGTGGCGCTCGAGCGTGTCGAGCAGCGTGGAGGCGAACCCGAAGTTGCCCTCCATGAACTCCGCCTGGTCCTTGGGGCGGTTGACGCCGGCCAAGTTGAAGACGAAGTCGGCGCGGGAGCAGTAGCCGTCCAGCTCCCCGGGCGTCGAGTCGAGGTCGTACTCCATGACCTCGAGGGGCAGCAGGCCCGCGTACCTCTCGCGGCGGTCCTTGCCGTCGCGGATGTTCTTCAGCGCGCAGCAGAGGTTCCTCCCGACGAAGCCCCTGGCGCCGGTGACGAGGACGCGCACCCTACTGCACCGCCTCGTGCTCGCGGCCCTCGAGTGCCAGCTGCACGTACTCGGCGGTCTTGATCTTGGCGATGGTGCCCTCCACGTCGAGCCTCTCGGTGTTGTGGGAGGTGTAGGACTCGTCGGCCTGGGTCTCCACTTCGCCGTCGACGACGAACTTGTCGTAGTTCAGGTCGCGCGAGTCGCAGGCGACGCGGTAGTAGCCGCCCATGTCCTCGGCCCTCAGGCGCTCCTCGCGGGTCATGAGGGTCTCGAAGAGCTTCTCGCCGTGGCGGGTGCCGATCACCTGGGTGCCCACGCGGCCGAAGACCTCCTGGACGGCCTCGGCGAGGTCGCCGATGGTGGAGGCGGGGGCCTTCTGGATGAACAGGTCGCCGGGGTTGGCGTGCTCGAAGGCGAACTGCACCAGGTCGACGGCCTCGTCTAGGTTCATGAGGAAGCGGGTCATGTTCGGGTCGGTCACCGTGAGCGGCTCGCCCTTGCGGATGCGGTCGATGAACAGCGGGATCACCGAGCCGCGCGAGCACATGACGTTGCCGTAGCGTGTGCAGCAGATGGTGGTGCGGCCGGCGCCGTTGCGGGCGTTGGCGTAGATGATGGACTCCATCATGGCCTTGGACTTGCCCATGGCGTTGATGGGGTAGGCCGCCTTGTCGGTGGACAGGCACACGACGCGGTCCACGCCCTCCTCAATCGCGGCGTGGAGCACGTTGTCCGTGCCGATGACGTTGGTGCGGACGGCCTCCATGGGGAAGAACTCGCAGGAGGGTACCTGCTTGAGGGCGGCGGCGTGGAAGATGTAGTCCACGCCGTGCATGGCGTCGCGCACGCTCTGGGCGTTGCGGACGTCGCCGATGAAGAAGCGCACCTTGGAGGCGAGCTCGGGGGACCTCTCCTGCAGGCGGTGGCGCATGTCATCCTGCTTCTTCTCGTCGCGCGAGAAGATGCGGATCTCGGCCAGGTCTGTGTGCATGAAGTGCTTGAGCACAGTGTTGCCGAACGAGCCGGTGCCGCCCGTGATCATCAGGGTCTTGTCTTTGAATGCGGTGGTGGGTTTCATCTACTTGCCTTCCTTGCGCTTAGCGCCCGTGAACTGGTAAAAGAGAAATTTGGTATTAGTAACGAGATATCGTTTGAAGAGTCGCTTCGGTTCCTGCATCAAGCGATATAGCCACTCGAGACTTAGGTTCTGCATCCAAATCGGCGCCTCCGGCACCACGCCGGCGAGAACGTTGAAGGCTCCCCCTACGCCAATCATTAGTGGCTGGGGACCGCCTTTAAGCTCATGCATGAGGACTTCCTGACGCGGAGCACCAAGTGCAATCCATGCAAAGTCGGCGCCAGAATCAGCAATGCGTCGTGAAAGGTCTCGTTTCTCGCCATTGGAAAGCGGACGAAAGACGGAAGGCTCCATGCCAGCAATTTCCAAGCCCGGATACTCCTCTTGAAGCGATTCCATGAGCGCCTCAAGGTTTTTCCGTTCGTTGCCGTAGAAGTAATGGCTCCATCCGTACTGAGCGGAAATACTGAAAATCTCGCGCATCAAATCCGGACCGGTCACGCGCCCCATCGACGCGACCGTCTTTCGACCGACAATCGATAGGGGCTTCCCATCGGGAACGGACATAACGGACTCAGCCTGACAGGACCAGTAGCTGGGATCGTCATGGGCCATGACCGACGTATGGGCGTTAGAGACGCAGATATACTCGCCATGCAGATTGTCGATATTATGGGTAATGAAATCGACGCATTCAGACATATTGGTGCCCGTGATCGGGACATCGATCACGGGCACACGGTTTAATTCGGGATAATGATGATAGGACTTAAGCACTAAAACGCACCCTTTCCCGTGATTACTTCAATAACGGTGAGGGCGATAATCCTTAAGTCGGTGAGAGTGCCACGCCTCGCTATGTATTCAAGATCTCGCTGGACCATACCGTCAAAACCAGTTGAGTTTCGATCAGTAACTTGCCACCATCCGGTAATGCCGGGCTTCACGGCCAGGCGCTGCAGGTCGTACTCGGTGTACTCCGCGACCTCATTCGGCAGCGGCGGGCGCGGGCCCACGACGGACATCTGCCCCAGGAACACATTCAGGAACTGCGGGAACTCGTCAATGGAGTGCTTGCGGATGAACCTGCCGATCCTGGTGACGCGCGGGTCCTCCTTCATCTTGAACATGGCGCCGGCGATCTCGTTCTGCTCCTTGAGCTCGGCGAGTCGCTCGTCGGCGTCCTTGTACATTGAGCGGAACTTCCACATGCGGAACGTGGTCAGGCTGCCGTCGGGGCGGGTCTGGCCCACGCGGATCTGGCTGTAGAAGGGGCTGCCCTCGCTCTCCAACCGGATGGCCGCGGCGAGAATTAGGCTTGGAATCGCGATAGCGACGAGCGCGACACTGCTGAACACGATGTCGAACGCGCGCTTGACGGCACGGTAGGCCAGGCGCGAGCGATCCCAGTCCATGATGGATTGCATGGCCTTGTAGCGACTGGCGCTCTCACGCCGTTCCATGGCCTGAGCGATGAGCGCCGCCCCCGCGGGCGCATCCGTTGCATATTGAGGTTTATCCGACACGTTCTCTTCCAACACTTCGTCCCCGGCTCGGGGATCCTCCCTGTTCTGCTTAGCGACAGCCCGCAGCTAGGCGATCGCCTTTTTAAGGTTTCGCATTACACGCTGCTCGGCCGAAAGCACGGCAAGGCCAACGCGCGTAGTCACTCGTCGACCGCACAGGTCGAGCTCCAAATAAGCAGTACTCTTGCGTCTGTTAATGGTTTTGATAAGGCCTTCGTGGCCCAACAGCGGACCTGCCGTCACTACGACCTGGTCGCCGTCTTTTAGGGCCTCGCTCATGGGCACTACGCGGTCTCCCCTGTGCGTAAAGCCGCCAATAAGCTGGACCTCTTCTTTTGCCAACGGCACAAACTGACCGTCCTGGGAAAGCACCCGAGCAAAGTCATCCATGCGTAGCAGATACTGTTGCACGGTTCGAGGATCTGCCGTATCGCAGATAAGATAACCGGGAAAGAGCGGCTTGGTCGTATTGACCCATTCGCCGTGTACTTTAATTTCGGTTTGAAATTGGGGATAAAAGAGCTCCTGCATGGCGCTCGTAGGCACCATACGCTCGATGCGCTCGCGCATTACATCTTCGCGTCCGTTAATGACCTGGATCACATACCACACGAGCACCACCTCCTTGCTGTCTTACGTATGGCTCACGTGATTTGGATATGGCTTCGCCAGGGCGCTTGTGCGCGAAGGCGCTCCATATTCAAACCCTGAGCCCAGTTAGACAAGCACGTGGCTCTGCCCCACCGTGAACGGTATGTATAAGTGCAGTTGCTAGAGATGCGGACGTGTATCGCAAAATGACCGCGTCCCCAGCTGGCTGCGTGCGAACCAGTCAAGCGGGAACAAAACTGGACCGCACGCAAACAGCTGTAAGGCTGCTACGCTTTGACATGCAAGCTAATAACTATTTACACCTGTGAATTAACTCAATGCAAATAAGTAACGTCGCATGACTTCTTTATTGGAGCTCGTGGTGTTTCTGGCACCGCCGTTACGGCCGGATGCTGATCGACCCTGCGCTTTATGGCTTGCTGGAGCCGTGAGCACAGTTGAACTCATGTAACGTTAGGTATCCTAGCACAAGCGGTTAGTGAAACTGATTTGGGCTGCGTTGGACAACATATCGTTCATTTGACGTGCTTAAGGGGGTTGTTTTGTGATGTTGTTCACGTTGGCGCAGGTTATTGGGGTGCTGGCAATAATCGGGAGCGTTCCTGAAGCCCAGATGGAGCAGCGAGCTGCACTGGTAATTGCGTTTGGATAACAAACTATGTACAGACATGGGAAATTAATTGTGCAACTTTTTGTTGGTGTGAGTGCCGTTTGTTGCGCGTGGTGTTTGACATGAAAAAAGCCTTCGGAATTCCGAAGGCTTTTGCTTTCACGATGGTGGAGACGAGGGGGATCGAACCCCTGACCTCTTGACTGCCAGTCAAGCGCTCT
>UQJA01000113.1 GCA_900541285.1 uncultured Collinsella sp. | reverse complement strand
CGTGCTAGTTCTTAAGGGAGCGGGGGGACTTTAGGGCTCCCCCCGCCGCTCAGGCTGATTCCATCATCGCCGACGCTCAGCAGCAGGCCCTCACCATTGCCGGTGAGCAGGAGATCGTCCGCCTTGCGCAGCAGCAGGCCGACGACATCCGCGATCGTGCCCAGCAGTACGAGCGCGAGACGCGTTATGCTGCCGAGGACTACGCAGAGCAGGTCTTTACGCACCTGGAGGAGAACCTCAAGAGTCTGACCGGCACCGTTACCCGTTGCCGTCAGCAGCTCAACGAGGGTGCTGCCCAACAGAATGGTCAGTGGTAATGGCTGAGTTCCCGAGCGTTACCGTCGATCTTTCCGAGCAGCTCGAGTTTCCTGGAGATTCGTATCCGCTGACCGGTAAGGTCGATGTCGCCACCTACACGGTGGGCGAGAAGGAGTACCAGCTACAGGACGGCATCGACTACGACGTTGTCTTTACCAATGCCGGTACCGGTGTCTTGCTTACGGGCATGGTCCGCGCGCACGCCACCGGCGAGTGCGACCGTTGCCTGGAGCCCGCCTCGTTTGATATCGCCGGCGAGATCGAGGAGTTCTACCTCTTTGAGGAGCCCGAGGATCCCGAGGCTTACGAGGACGGCTACGAGCTCCTGGGTGAGGACCGCATCGTCGATCTGGGTGAGCCCATCAACGACGCGGTCGTTATGGACACGCCGTTTGTGGTGCTCTGCAAGCCCGATTGTCGCGGTCTGTGTCCCACTTGCGGTTGCAATCTCAACGTCGAGCAATGCGATTGCGCCGCCCAGGCAGAGGCAGAATGGGCCGCTGCCACGGAAAATCCATTTGCAGCATTGAAGAATCTCAAGCTCGATGAGTAAAACTGTGGTAGTATCGCTACTTGCGCGTAATCGCCACACTGGATAGTTCATAAGGAAGGTCACTATGCCCGTACCTAAACAAAAGCAGGGTCGTATCCGCACTCACACCCGTCGTTCCGCCAACATGAAGATCTCGGCTGCGGCTCAGTCCACGTGCCCCCGTTGCGGCGCTGTCAAGCTTCCGCACCACGTGTGCCCCAGCTGCGGTTTCTACAAGGACCGCGAGGTTATCGTTACCGAGTAACGGTATACTCTGGATGCGATGCCGTTCCAAATGGAACCACAATGGCCGGCTCAATGAGTCGGCCATTTTTGTATAAGGAGCATGTATATGAGTAACGTTCGCGTTTGTGTAGACGTTGTGGGCGGAGACGAGAAACCTCAGGTTGTTCTCGATGGTATCGAGGCTGCGCTTGCCGCCGATCCCGATATCGAGGTCTTGGCAGCTGGCCCCGCCGAAATCGTCAATCCCTTTGCTGCTTCCCACGCACGTGTTGAGGCCCTTGAGGCACCCGACGTTATCGCCATGGATGACGATCCCATTCGCGCCGTGATGACCAAACGCAAGTCTTCGATCGTGCTGTCGTGCCGCGCCATCAAGAAGGGAAATGCGGACGCGTTCTTCTCCGCCGGCTCCACCGGCGCCATGACCGCCGCGGCTACTGCCTACGTGACGCCGTTTAGATATATGGCCGAAGGTAAGAAGCAGCCGGTGCGTCCCTGTCTGACCAATGCGCTGCCCAATCGTGCCGGCGGTCTGACGGTGCTGTGCGATATGGGCGCCAACCCCGATGTCGAGGTCGATGACATGGTGCGTTTTGCCCAGATGGGTAGCGCCTATGCCCGCGTCGTCCTGGGCATCGAGCGTCCCCGCGTGGGCCTGCTTGGTAACGGCACCGAGGACGAGAAGGGCTCCAACTTTACCAAGGCCTGCTTCCCGGCCATGAAAGCCGCCGTTCCCGGCTTTGTTGGTAACTGCGAGGGAACGGACATCACCTCCGGTAACTTCGATGTCGTCGTTGCCGATGGCATGTCGGGCAATATTGCGCTCAAGGCCACCGAGGGCGCTGCCAAGTTTTTGCTGCAGGAACTCAAGGGTGCCTTTATGTCTTCGCTTGGCACCAAGATCGCCGCGCTGCTCATTAAAAAGCAGATGCGCGAGATAAAGGCCAAGCTTTCGGGCGACGCCAAGGGTGGCGCGATTCTTTTGGGCCTGCGCGGCGTGGTCCTGATCGGCCATGGCGCCACATCGGTCGAGGCTGTTAAAAACGGTACGCTCGCGGCGGCCGAAGCCGTGCGCGCCGGGCTGGTCGAGAATGTCGCCAACTCCATGGACGGCATCGTTTTATAACAGCGGCGTTATGCGTCTCGGGGCGTGCGTCGTGGGGTAGAATCAGAACCATGTCTTGGTACCGCCCGGGCGGTACCATTCTTTTGGTATTCATGCACTATGAGAGGAAGCGCTATGGATCGCTCCGAAATCTTCGACAAGATCGCCGAGGTCGCTGCTGACGTTCTGGGCGTCGATGTTGCCGAAATTAGCGATGAGACCACCTTTGACGACCTCGATGCCAACTCGCTCGAGCGCCTGCAGCTGGTTACGGCTATCGAGGACGAGTTCAACCTCGAGATCGATGACGAGACCCTGCTCTCGCTCAACTCTGTCGCCGACGCCGTCGACGCTATCGAAAACGCCAGGGAGGCCTAGGTCTTGGCTTTGTCTGAACGACTTACGCGCGCCCAGGAAATCCTGGGTCATGAGTTCAATAATAAGGTGCTGCTGCGCGCGGCCCTTACGCATCCCTCGGCAGTCGAGGGCCAGCCGGTTTCTGCCAGCTATGAGCGCCTTGAGTTCTTGGGCGATTCCATTTTGGGCGCTGTGGTCGCACGCTCCCTGTTTGAGTCCTATCCGGAGTTTGACGAGGGCAAGCTCACGCGCCTGAAGGTGTCGCTTGTCTCGGGCGCTACGCTGTCCGAGGTTTCTCACGAGCTGGGCATCGACGACATCATCATCTTTGGTGCCTCCGAGACCGGTACCGGTGCGCGCGGCCTGCATTCGGCCCTCGAGAACGTCTATGAGTCGCTCGTGGGCGCGCTGTACCTGGATGCCGGCTGGGATGCCGCGGCAGAGTTCATTCACCGTACGCTTAAGCCGCATTTGGCTTCCGAGCGTGCCGAGCATCCTGCGAACCCCAAGTCGTTTTTGCAGGAGTGCGTGCAAGCCGACGGTCACGAACCCCCGGCGTACAAGCTCGTTGGCTCCGAGGGCCCGGCGCATGCGCCCACCTTTACCGCCGTGGTTTTGATCGATGGTATTCGCCAGGGTCGCGGCTCCGGCTCCTCAAAGAAGGAAGCCGAGGGAGCCGCCGCGCTCGAAGCGCTCGACCGCATGGGTTACACCACCAATGGCGTGATTCTGAACAAGAAGCACGTGTAAGCGAGGAACCGTGTATCTCAAGTCCCTCACGCTCAAAGGGTTCAAGTCGTTTGCCGACCGCGCCCATATGACGTTTGAGCCGGGCCTGACCGTCATCGTCGGTCCCAACGGCTCCGGGAAAACGAACAACTCCGGCTCGATTCTGTGGGTCCTGGGCGAGCAGAGCGCCAAGCAGCTGCGCGGTCAGGCCATGGAGGATGTCATCTTCTCGGGCTCGTCAGCGCGCAAGCCGGTGGGTGTCGCCGAGGTCACGTTGGTGCTCGATAACTCGGACCATATGCTGCCCGTCGATTTTGACGAGGTCGCCATCACCCGTCGCATGTATCGCTCGGGCGAAAGCGAGTACCTCATCAACTCGAGTCCGTGCCGCCTGATGGACATTCAGGACATCCTGCACGATTCGGGCCTGGGCAAGGATACGCATTCCATTATTAGCCAGGGCAAGCTCGACGCCATTTTGCAGAGCCGCCCCGAGGAACGCCGTGCCCTCATCGAGGAGGCCGCCGGCATCTCCAAGCACAAGCGCCGCAAGGAGCGTGCGCTCAAAAAGATTAAGTCGATGGACGAGCACCTGACGCGTGCCCGCGACATCAATAAGGAAATCGCCCGTCAGCTGCGACCGTTGGAGCGTCAGGTCGATCGCGCGCGCAAGTACAAAGAGCTGTCCTCGCGCGCGAACGAGCTTACGCAGATGCTAGCCGTCGACGAGCTGCGTTCGCTGCAGTCGCAGTGGAATGACCTGGAGAGCCGTTCCAAGGAAGGTGCCGCCGAGCTGGAGCTTGCGCAGTACCGCTTGGGCGAAAAGGAGCGCGAGCTCGAGAAGCTTCAGGTCATGCTCGAGGAAAAGGGCCTGTTTGTGGGCGATCTGGGCGAGCAGCGCCGTCATATGCAAGATGTGTTCGGCCGCATTAACTCCGACATGCGCCTGCTCGAAGAAAAGGGCCACAACATGGTGTCGCGCCTGTCTGACATGCGCGGGCAGATTTCGAGCTCCGAGCATCAGCGACGTCGCGTGGTCGAGGAGCTCGAGGACGCGCGTGCGCAGCTTGAGGAAGTGACCGGTGCGCACATGCAGGCCCAGGAGGACGTTGACGCCGCTGGTCCTGCCGCCGCCGAGCTCCACGAGCGGCGCGTGGCGCTCGACAATCAGATTTCGCAGCTTACGCGCGAGCAACGCGATGTGCAGCGCGTAGCCGATAACGCCGCGCTCGAGCTCGCCAAGGTGAAGGATTCCTTGAGCAATGCCGAGGTCGAGGACAACATGTATGCCTCGCGCCTGGAGCAGATTGACGAGCAGCTCGAGGAGGTCGCGGCCTCGCTCGAGAGCCGTCGCGACCGCGCCGAGGAGCTTGAGAGCGCCCTTGAGGAGTCGCGTCAGGCTCAGGTCGATGCGCGTGAGGCCACCGAGGCGGCACGCGCGGCCCTGAAGGACCTGCGTGCCCGCGAGAGTGAAGCGCGTAACAGGCTCTCCGAGGTGCGCTCGGAGCTTGCCAGCCAAAAGAAACTCGATGCCCGCATGGCCGACAGCTCGCCGCTCGTGAGCCGTCTGGTGGGCGCGCTCGGCGACGATGTCTTGGGTCGTCTGGGTGACGTGCTCGAGGCCCCGCGCGAGCTTGAGGGCCTGGTTGAGCAATTGCTCGCCGGCGATATCGATGCGCTGCTGTTTGACGATACGTCCTCGCTTGAGCGTGCCGGTCGTGCCGCTCTGGACCAGAAGAAGGCCTCGGGCGAGGCGCTGCTGGTGGCGCGCGGCGTGAGCGGCTCTGCTGCCGCCGAGGGCGCTGCCGGTACTCGCCTGGTTGATCGTCTGTCCGTGCGGGCAGGCTACGGACCCGTCGTCGAGGCGCTGCTCGGCGGCTATTACGTGGTCGATGACTTGGCTGCCGCGCTGGCTGTGCCTGTCGTTGACGGTGTGACCTATGTGACTCCCGATGGCGCCCGCGTAAGCTGTGGCGGCCTGGTGCGTGTGGGCCTCGATGCCGGCGAGGCGTCGGGTGCTCTGGAGCGTAAGCGTCGCATTCGCGAGCTGGAGGGGCTTGAGCCCGATCTGGCTGCCGTGTTTGAGCATGTGTCGGATCAGGTCGTCGAGGCCAATGCGGCCGTTGAGGAAGCGCGTGCCGCTGAGGGCGATGCCGCCGGCGAGATCGCCCGTCTTGAAGGCGAGCGACGCTCGCTGCTCTCCGAGATTGGCCGCTTGGAGCAAAGCGCCAACAATGCCGAGGTCGAGCGCGTGCGCATCTCCAAGCGCCGCGAGCAGGCCTCCGAGGCCGTTCGCGCTTCGCGCCCGCGCGTGGACGAGCTCACCCGTTCGCGTGACGAGGCTCGCGCGCAGGCAAGCGATCTGGGCTTGCAGATTGCCGAGGCCAACGACGAATTCGACCGCGTTCGCCGTGACGATTCCGAGGCTGCCGGCAAGCTCGCCGACGCCAAGGGCATCAAGATCCGCACGCCGCAGAACGCCCTCATGGTCTCCACGTTCAAGGCTCTCGGCCTTGAACCCACCGCCGTTTCCTTCTCCGAAACCTTCAACGCGCTCCAGCAGGGCGTGGTGGACGGTCAGGAAGGCTGCTTCAACAACGTGGTGACCCTGAAGTTCTACGAAGCGCAGAAGTACGCGACCCAGATCAACTACTCCGTGCACAGCGCCAACATCATCGCCAGCGAACGCTGGCTCCAGAGCCTGCCCGAGAAGGAGCGCAACGCCCTGATCCGTGCCGGCAAGGAAGCTATGGAATATGAGCGCACCAAGGTCGCGGGTATGCTTGAGGCCGACGACAAGCTGATGGTGGAACACGGCATGGAACTGCTCGGCGTGGTGGAGGATCTCTCCGAGTGGACCCGCCTCGGGCGGACGTCGTGGCTCAAGTGCTATGACGTGCTCGGGTATGGCGACGCCGACAAGGGCAAGGCGATCATGGCGGTGGTGCTT
>UQJA01000112.1 GCA_900541285.1 uncultured Collinsella sp. | reverse complement strand
TCGTAGCCAACTTTGGGCGGCCCGCCGCGCTGACGGGCCATACCGTCGACCGCACCGAGCTCGTCCGCATTGCCACCGAGGTCGAGGGCCATCCCGATAACGTCGCCCCTGCCATCCTGGGCGGTGCCGTTTGCTCCTTTACGCCGACTGATTCGCTCCCCCAGTGCCTGCGCTACGAGGTGAGCGATCGCTTGCGTTTTATTACCGTGATTCCGCCCTACGAGGTGCACACGAGCGAGGCGCGCAAGGTCGTGCCGCAGGAAGTTCCACTCTCCACCGCCGTATGGCAGATGGGCCGTATCGCCGGCATGACGCGCGGTCTTGAGTCCGGCAACCTCGACCTGATTGCCGCCGCCAATGACGACCGCATCCAGGAACCCTATCGTCGCCGTCTGATTCCCGACTACAACGCCGTGCGCGACACCTGCCTTAACGGCGGCGCCAAGACCATCTGGATCAGCGGTTCGGGCTCGACCCTTATGGCCGTGACCGACGACACCATCGTGGCAAAGTTCCTGCAGGTCAAGCTACGCGAGCAGTTCCCCAAGTATGATACGCATATCCTCACGTGCGACACCGAGGGCGCTCAAATCGAGTACCTGTAGACATCCTCCTCATATACCTGTCCGGGACGGTCGGGATGTTCCCTCAAAATCGTCCTCGCGCATGAAGGCCCCTTATCCTGCTCCTACGGAGCGACGGACAAGGGGCCTTCGCGCTGCGGAATGATTTTGAGGGAACATCCCGACCGTCCCTGCGCCTACCTTGCTGAGGATGTCTACAGGGACCCACGCTTTGAAGGGGCGCTGGGCCGATAGTTTGGCTTTTTATTGATAGGGGCTCTTGCTAGGCTGGAGCACTTCCTAGAGGAGGGCATCGGCTGCGTGCTTGGTTTACGCTGCGCTGGTTTCTTTGTATTCGAAGACTGGTTCTAGGAGGTCTTCGATGTTGCAGTGGAGGGCTTTTGCTATAGCTCTTACGGTTGTTACCGAGGCTTCGTTGATGTTTCGTTGGCGCTGTTCGTACATTTGGATTGAGCGGAGTGACACACCCGATTCGTATGCTATGTCTTGTTGGGTTCTCTTGAGCCTCTTTCTTGCTAACGCAAGTTTTGTTTGCCTGGACACTTTCTTCGCCATATCGCAGACGAGGCGAGCCACGCGTTCCTCCGAGGCTTCGTGCCAGGGGTAGTACAGACTGCGCAGCGCATCAAATGGAACGACATGCAGCAAATCTTCGAAAGACTCTCCTAGGCGCCACTGAAGGTATGCCAATATCCAGCCTGCCCAATATTCCGGTGTCTTTTCGAATCGGTAGGTTCGATTTGGCATCGGTCTTGATTGATAGCCGGACCTTTCGGCAATGAGCGCGAACAGCTCAACGCCCGATTTTCCCGACACTACCCATGCGTTGCCGCGTTCGAACTCGCGGGCTACGCCGCTCAGGCAAAAGAGTTCAGCAACTTCCGATCCTTCTGCCCCATAATCGTTAACGGCATAGTCAAAGCAGTCGCCGAGGTTGTTCATTGCATCCTCAAGGTAGTAGACGGGGTATGTCCTACTCGGCCCACAATCCGTTAACTCTTGGATCATTTAAATCAACCCTCCCTGCCATCAAATCCCTAATGTCGACACCCTCGGTGTCAAATCCGTTTACCGTATCCAGGTACTTGCGTCGAGCGTTCTGTTCTCGCTCAAATCGTTTGGGATAAAACTCAGCTCCCGAGGCCTGCTTCCAATCGCGGAACCTGATCACCGAGAACGCGCGCTCACTCATAAGCGCATATTGAATACCCAAATCCCCCAATAACATAATGCGCTGCAATTGCCTGAGCGAAATCATGCCGTTGACAAACTGTCTTGCAAACGAGAAATAAGAATCGTCTGCACGATAGCCTCGAATAACGTCATAAGGAGATGTATCAATTAAGCAGTTATCAAGTAGATAGCGAAGCCCCTCGCGTGCTGCTGGCGTTGAAACATTGAACTCTCTGTTATTCGCCAGAATTGCAAGCCAGTTGAGAATCGAGAACTCACCTGATTCCAAATCCAAAATCGCAAGGCCATCTAAATCAAGCTCATATCGATTGGCAATGCCATCAGACTCGATCCGGCATGCCCACTCCATTGCCATTTCCTCATGAGGCGTGCAATAAAACCCGCGCCCATAGTCATTGAATTGCCTACATTTATCCAACGATGGATGCTCGACGACAACCTCCGACCCGTGCCATAGCTCCATAGCAACCTCCAAAAAAATATCACCTCAGTGATAGTTTACCAATAACTATCACTGAGGTGATATAGATAAGAGCTTTTGAGGGGTTGTAGCTCGATTAGAGGCAGGCCTCGGCAATGCGGCGCTTGAGTTCGTCGATGCCGGTACCGGTCTGGGAGCTTGTGATGATCACGTTTTCAGCCGGAACGTTGAGCTGCTTTTTGATAGCTGCTGCCTGGCGGGCCTGCTGGGTGCGGCTGAGTTTGTCGGCCTTGGTGAGGCAGACGATAAAGTTGAACTCGTTGCCCTGCAGGTAGTCGATCATGTCATGGTCGAGCTTGCTCGGGTCATGGCGAATATCCACCAGCGACACAACCAGGTTAAAGCTGCGCTCGGAGTCGAAGAAGTCGCCGATGAGCTCGGCCCAACGATCGCGCTCTGCCTTGGAACGACGGGCGAAACCGTAGCCCGGCAGGTCCACAAAGTGCACGTCGTCGGCCTCGAAGAAATTGATGTTGCTCGTCTTGCCCGGCGTGCTCGAAACCTTAACCAGGTTCTTGCGGCCAAAGAGCTTGTTCATGATGGACGACTTACCCACATTGGAGCGGCCCACAAAGCTCACCTCAGGACAGGTGGACTCGGGAATCTGCGAAACCTTGCCGTAGCTGGCAACAAACTTGGCAAGCTGGTAGTTAATGGAATCGGCCATGGATACTCCTTGGTCGTAGGTTCTTACAATAGAGATGCACGATTACGCAGCAGCGATGCGGCGGACGATATCGAGCGTCATACCGCTCGCGGTGCGGGCGTACTCTTCCAAATCGAACTCGCGCTCGCAAAACGCGTCATATGCCTTGTCACAATTATCGCTGATAGCGCGCAGCACCAGGCAATCGACACCATTCTTGGCCGCGATGTGCGCAATTGCCGCGCCCTCCATCTCGACGCAATCGGCATGCGTGGCCTCAATCGCAGCGTTACGCATGGCGTCACCCGTTACAAAGCGGTCACCCGTGGCGATAGTGCCACACAGGAACTGCTTGGGGTCCTTCTCCGCAGAATTCTCATCTGCCGAGGCATCCACAAATCCATGCTCGGCAAGCACGGCGGCGGCAACATCAGCCAACGCCGGCGCCGAGACAAACTCCTCGAGCCCCGGCGCGGACTCGGCGATGAGTGCCGTATCGGTATCCAGATAGCGCAGGCACTTGCCTATAACCACGTCGTTAATATGCAGTTTAGGGTTAAGGCCACCCGCAATGCCCGAAAACACAACGGCCTGCGGGGCGTATTTGCTGATGAGATGCTGTGTTGCGGCAGCGGCGTTCACGGTACCCATGCCAGCGGTCGTGGCAACCACCGTCAGACCGTCGAGCTCACCGCTTACAACGGTCAAACCCGCCTCATGCGACACATGAGCGCTGTTCAGTTCTTCTTTAATCTGCGCAACCTCTTTTTCGAGTGCGCCTATGATCGCGATGGTTGCCATGCCATCCCCCAAATCCGTACAAATTGCTTATCCACGGTATGGTACCAGCATTTTGGTTCTTTCACTTTTTACGAAGTCGCTAGGCCAACGAGGACCGCACATCATAGAGCGCCTTTGCAATCGCGGCCACAGCCTCGCTCGACTGGTCGCTCCACGGCATCGACGTCATGATGCTCATAACGTACCTATGGCCGTCGACGTCGATCAGTCCGGCATCGCATGTCGAATAGTAACCGTCCTCGCTGATCCAACCCGCCTTGTTGCGCACCAAGGCCTGATCGTCCGCAATGCCATCGCGAATAAATGAGCGCGATGTTGATGCCAGAAGGCCCGACAACCACTGTGAAGTCTCGGTATCCGCGCTCAGATACTCGCTCATCTCGCGCCATAACTTGGCCGAGGTGCGCGGGCAATAGGTGGGAAAATCACTCATCGGATCCAGTGTCGTTTCGTCATCAACACCCAGATTGGCAATCCAATCCTCATAGCCATCATGGTCAAACGCCACGCGTAACGCGATAAACGAATCGTTGTCCGAGTTAACGACGGCATTCTCGATAAGGTCGCGCACCGTCTGCCAGCCCATGCTGTAACCACCATACGTGGCTAAAGGCCAATCGAGCGACACCTGCCCCGATTCGACCAACGTCTCGCAAGTATAGAGCGCATACAGCGCCTTGTAAGTGCTCGCTCCATACACCTCGACATCGGCGTTATACGTCACGCCCTTACCGCTCGACAGATCGTAAAACACCACGCCCACATCGCCCAACTCCTGCGCCTGATCAAGGGCATCTTGGAGCGCGGCGAGGCTCTCATCCTCCAGGGCGGGGATCTGGTCATCAACCAGTGAGAAGGTCTGCACGGTATCGCCTGAGGGGATATCGTTAAAGTCCGCCTTCGAAAGCCTCGTCTTGAGGCTCGCTGTCGACAGGGTTTGACTTGCGGTGACTTTAGATTCAGAGACCTTTTTGTTTTGCGCCTGTACCGTTGACGCATCTGAGTGTGTCATTCGCTCCGACGCGTAGGTTTTGGCGGTAATTCCGAGGATAATAACTGCCGACGTTAGCATTCCAATGGCGGCAATCTTCCTCACGCGGATGCGAGCGTCAGCAAGGCCACGCGAAGGCGTGCCCTTCGTCTCATATCTGCTGCCATGTTGCGGCACATACTCGTCCCGCGATGCGATGTTTCGCACGTGGTCTCCTGACTGCTACCGTTTATATACGAGCAGCATGATACCGAGCAGGCATTTCTTTCCAAAGATATTCAGCGGCGTTTAAGGTGTCTTTAAAGAAACCACAAGCGTTTTTATCCAAATGGCACGATTCTGTTGCGCATCTCTGCCCAAAACGCAGTTGCGGTGAAATAGTTCCTGTTTGGGCGGCATAAGCCGATGCACAAGAACTATTCCACCGCAACTTGACGGGGCTCTTTGGCAATCAACTTGGTGCCCAGGGGCACTCATTTAGGGCACTCATTTAAGTCTGTCCCCAATGAGTGCAGCCAGCCTTGTCAGTCTTTTTGGAACGGGGCTATTTTAGCTACTCTTAGCCGATGGCGTTTTTGAGTTCGGCGCGGCGCTTTTTCATGCCCGTCATGACGGCGTTGCGCAGCTCGGGCATGCGCGCGGTATCCATCTGGGGCACGCCCTCGAGCTTATAGGGAATGCCCAGTTGCTCGTACTTGACGACACCCATAGTGTGATACGGCAGCATCTCCAGGCCGACCACGTTATGCCACGGGGCGATTAAACGACCGAGCGCCTCGCACTCCTCCACCGTGTCGGTAATGCCCGGTACCACCACGTGACGGATAACAACCTTAATCTTGCGACGGGCAAGCTCATCGCCAAACGCCAGAATGCGCACAGGATCGCAACCGGTCAGCTTTTTATGCTCAACCGGATCGGCATGCTTGATGTCGAGCAGCACCATATCGGTCTCGTTGAGAACAGCATCGAACTTCTCGGGGTGGTTGGGGTCAAACGCATATCCGCAGCTGTCAAGGCAGGTATGCACGCGACCATCGGGGCTGTTGTGCATTACACGGAATAGGTCGGCCAAAAACTCAGGCTGCAGGAGTGGCTCGCCGCCGGACACCGTAATACCACCGCTGCGGTAAAACTCATGGTTGCTCTGGAACTCGTCCACCAGGTGCTCGACGGTCACCATCGTGCCGCCGTTAACCGACCAGGTATCGGGATTGTGACAATACGCGCAGCGCATGGGACAGCCCTGGACAAACACCACAAAGCGAATGCCGGGTCCGTCGACCGTTCCCATCGTCTCGATTGAATGCACGCGGCCTAGGGCAAATGCGGAATCCTCAGGACGAGCGTCCACACCCTCAAGCGTCATCTCAGCCATTCCCGCTACCTTGCCTCTCATTGGTTTTAGCTACATAAATGCCAGAGTCATTCTAGCCCATACGCATGATGGCGAAACGGTTTAGCGGTCAATTGGGTTGCCCTATTTGGCCCTACGCAAGAGCGGCGGGGGGGGGGGCGCACCGCCGCCCCCCCCCCCAGATCATGG
>UQJA01000111.1 GCA_900541285.1 uncultured Collinsella sp. | reverse complement strand
GTAACGGTACAGCCGGGGGAGCCGCATCGGCTTGCCGTCGAGCGCACGGCCGAGGTGCTCGGCCGCGGCGGCCTGGCCTTGATTCCGACCGAGACCGTCTACGGTGTTGCCGTGGCAGTCAACGCCTTCTCGGACGCCGTGCCCCAAGATACAAGCGAATTCCCATCGTGGCCGCGCGATCCGCAGGCTGCCGTCAATGGCGCCGCAGTTCCTGCGCTCGGCACCGGCTATCGCCGTATCTTCACTCTCAAGCAACGTGAGCTCACGCAAACCGTCGCTTGGCTGGTCGATGGCGTCGAAGCACTCGACCGCTATGGCGTGGATATCCCGGAAGATGCCCGCGTACTCGCGCGACGATGCTGGCCGGGAGCCCTGACTATCGTGGTCAAGGCAGCCCCCTGCGTGCCGACCTTTATGCGCGCTGCCGACGACACCGTGGCCCTGCGCGCTTCGGCCTCTCCCGTGGTCCAAGCGCTCATCCGCGCCTGCGGCAGTCCCCTTGCCTGCACGAGCGCCAACACGCACGGCGCGCCTTCGCCGGCAAGCTTTGCCGCCGTCGAGGGTCGCATCCTGGAGGGGGTCGATGTTGCCGTCGACGCCGGTGAGACCCCGTGTCGCGACGCCTCGACCATCGTGTCGTTCCAGCACGGCGGGCTCCAGATCCTGCGCCAAGGCGCACTTCCCGCATCAGAGATCGAGCGGGTCCTGTCCGACCCGATGCAATAGAAGGGTGTAAGCGATGTCGTTGAATCTGGGCAGCCTGGGCATGGAAGATGCCTCGTTTAACTTTGGCGGTTCCTACATCATGGCGCTCGACTGCGGCACTACCTCGGTACTCGCGGCCATTGTCGACGAATACGGCTGCATCGTTGCCCAGGCGCGTCGTAGCGTCAAAACCAGCTTCCCGCGCCCCGGCTGGGTGGAGCAGGATCCCACGGAGGTGCTTGCCAGCCAGATCGGCGTGATGATGGAGGTTCAGTTTAAGAGCGGCATCCATTCCGATCGCATCGCCGCCATCGGCATCTCCAACCAGCGCGAGACCACGGTGGTCTGGGACCGCGTGAGCGGCCAGCCCATCTATAACGCCATCGTATGGCAGTGCCGTCGTACCGCGCCGGCGATCGACGCGTTGGTTGAACAGGGTTGCGAGGAGCTGGTGCGCTCCCGCACGGGACTTACGCTTGACCCGTATTTCTCGGCCTCCAAGGTGCAGTGGATTCTCGACAACGTCGACGGCGCACGCGAGAGCGCGGCGGCGGGCGACCTCATGTTTGGCACCATCGACACCTGGCTCATCTACAACCTCACCGGCGGCCAGGTCTTTGCCACCGACTACACCAATGCCAGCCGCACGGCACTCTTTAATATCCATACGCTCGATTGGGACGACGACCTGCTGGCGCTCTTTGACGTTCCACGTTCCATGATGCCCGAGGTTCGCTGGAGCTCGGGCGACTACGGCCGCGTCGCGAGCGACATCATGACCAACATGCCGCCCATCATGGGCGTGGCGGGCGACCAGCAGGCATCGCTGTTCGGCCACTGCTGCTTCTATCCCGGCCAGACCAAAAACACCTATGGCACGGGCTGCTTTATGCTCATGAACACCGGCGACGAGATCGTCGAATCCAAGAATGGCCTGGTCTCCACCATCGGTATCGCTGCGGACGGCAAAGTCAGCTATGCGCTCGAGGGCTCTATTTTTGCCGCCGGCTCAACGATGAACTGGCTTCGCAACAACATGGGCATCATCTCGAGCGTGAGCGAGTCGGCACAACTCGCCGCTTCGATTAGCGACAACGAGGGCTGCTACTTCGTTCCCGCCTTTGCGGGTTTGGGCGCTCCCTGGTGGGACCCGCATGCCCGCGGTATCGTGTGCGGTCTGACCGGCGCCTCGAGCCGTGCGACCATCGTACGTGCCGCCTGCGAATCCATGGCATATCAGAGCTACGACGTGCTGCGCGCCATGGAGCAGGACGTGGGGCTTTCGATCGAGCGCCTGTCTGTCGATGGCGGTGCCTCGCGCAACGAGTTCATCATGCAATTCCAGGCCGACCTGCTGGATATCCCCGTGCTGCAATGCGAGACGGTGGAGACCACGGCAATCGGTGCCGCGTACTTGGCGGGTCTTGCCGTCGGCTATTGGGAAGACCTGGAGGAGCTGGAGCAAAATGCCCAGATCGTTAGGACCTTCCTTCCCCACATGTCCGCCGAGCGCCGCGAGCAAAACCTTGCGGGCTGGCGTGATGCAGTCAGGCGCTCGCTCAGCACCGCACAGTAGGGCTGCGATGGGCTGCTCGATACAACAAACCGCTAAACTAATGCATGGCGTGCGGCGGCAACATTGCTGCACGCCTTGTCAGCAAGGCCGTTTTGCGGCCGCAACGAAAGGGGCAATCAATCCATGACCGTCACCTACGATGCGTCCCGTGTGACGCTTGTCGACCACCCGCTTGTCCAGCACAAGCTGTCGATCCTGCGCGACAAAAACACCGGCACCAACCAGTTCCGCCAGCTCGTGCGCGAACTCGCGCTTTTTGACGGCTACGAGGCCATGCGCGACCTGCCCATGGAAGACGTCGAGGTCGAGACCCCCATCACTACCGCCACGTTCAAACAGCTTGCCGGCAAGAAACTCGCCATCGTGCCCATCCTGCGTGCGGGCCTTGGCATGGTCGACGGCATCCTCGACCTGGTGCCCTCCGCTCGCGTGGGCCACATCGGCATGGAGCGCGACGAGGTCACCCACGAGCCGCACGAGTATTACTGCAAGATGCCCAAGGATATCGACCAGCGCATCTGCCTGGTCGTCGACCCCATGCTCGCCACGGGTGGTTCGGCCGAGATGGCCATTAGCTACCTGCGCGAGCGCGGTGTCAAGGACATCCGCATGCTGTGCATCGTCGCGGCCCCCGAGGGCCTCAAGTCGCTGACTGAGAAGGATCCTGATGTGCATATCTATACCTGCGCCATCGACGACCATCTCAACGAGGCGGCCTACATCGTTCCCGGCCTGGGCGACGCCGGTGACCGCATCTACGGCACGCTCTAGTCGCTGGGCTAAGACGGCCGCGGCTGCAAATACGAAGAAACGGTGCGCGCGGATGAACAAAAGGCGACCGCGCGCACTCCTGTTAACGGACGTTTTGCGCTGAGGGGTTCGAGAAAAACGTATTAGCGTACCTGCGGCATAAAGAAGGTCTTAAGAAAACGAACAGGTGCGTATTAACCGATGCTTTTTCGGTTGTACTTTAGCGATTGGCTCGTACAATAGTCACCAATGTTTGGCGGGAACTGTCCTGTGAGGCGTTAAAAAGGAAAGTGAGGACGCCAGTGTTTCAGATAGCCGATCTGCTCGCTATCGTTGCAGGCGCCATCGCGGGCGCAATTGCCTTCCTTCCCTTTGTCTTTACGCTCAAGCCGGTTCTTGACGATAAACAGAATGCGGACATGCTCAAGGGTATGGTGAGTCTCGCGGTCTCGGCAATCGCGTTGCTTGTCTTTACCTTGGTTGTGTTTGTGTTGTTCGGAGAGGCATTTCGCATGTTCCTCCTGGGCGAGGCGATCGGCTTCGTGGCCTTTATGGCCGCCTGCGCGGTTCGCGTCGCCAAGGCGCTGCGAGATCCTCATGAGGTCGAAAGGTAAGTCGTGGAAATTTTTGAAAAGCTGCCTGATGAGATTAATCATCTGGTCAGCGAGTTCAGCTCCACCCCTGTCGTGGGCGATCTGAGCTGCGGCATCACGCAGTACTCGTTTTGGCTGATCGTCTCCACGATCGTGCTCCTGATCGTCCTGGCCGTGTTCAAGAAGAAGCAGACCCTGGTTCCCAAGGGCTTCTTCGTCAACGGTTTCGAGTACATCATCGAGTACGTCGAGAACGATATCGGCAAGGGTGTCGTGGGTGAGAACTGGAAGAAGCACTTCCCGTTCCTGTGCTCGCTTTTCCTGTTCATCCTGATCAATAACATGATCGGCCTGATCCCGGGAATGAAGCCCGGTACCGGCGCAATCGGCTCCACCGCCGCACTCGCCATTTTCGCCTTCGTGTACTTCATCTACTACGGATGCAAGGCTCACGGCGTGATCGGCTACATCAAGAGCCTCGCCCCGCAGGGCGTGAGCTTCCCGATGAACGTGCTCGTGTGGGTCGTCGAGCTTTTCTCGACCTTCCTGCGCCTCATTACGCTCGCCGTCCGTCTGTTCTGCAACATGTTCGCAGGACACGTGGTCATGGGCTCGTTCGCCATCATGGCGAGCATGTTCATGCAGCCGCTGCTTCAGCAGGTTTCCGCGGCCCACGCCGTCGGCGCCCTGCCTTCGCTGGCCTGGCTTGCCATTCTCATCCTGATCTATGCGATCGAGCTTGTGGTCGGCGCCATCCAGGCTTACGTCTTCACGGTCCTTACCGCCGTGTATGTCTCCGAGGCAGAGGAGGTCGCGGAGGAGGAGTAGTCTTCCCTTCGCGCCTTAAAGGTAAGGCAATTCGTTAAACCGCCGGTGCCCGTACCCATGGAGCCCGGCAGTTATAAAAAGGTTATCCTGCGTGAAATAAGACACGCACGACAAAGGAGGAATCGTGGGAGTTATCGGTTACGGTCTCGGTGTTATCGGCGCTGGTCTTGCTATCGGCCTGTCTGCTCTGGGTGCTACGGGTGCTATGGCCCGTCAGCCTGAGGTCCAGGGCCGCGTGTTCACCGTCTTCATCATGGGCTCCGCTTTCGGCGAGGCTCTGGCTCTGATCGGCTTCGTTGTCGCGCTGATCGTTAAATAGCACGGAGCGTCAAGTATGAATCTTTCATCCCAGAAGAGCGCGATCGCACTCTCCGCGTCCGCGGCCGCGCTGCTCATGCCGGTTTCCGCGTTCGCCGAGGACGGCGCCGCCGGTGCGGACATCCTCATCCCTAAGATGGCGGAGTTCATCCCGGCGCTTATCGCCTTCCTGATTATCTGGATCGTGCTGGCCAAGGTCGCCCTGCCGGGCATCATGAAAACCATGGAGGAGCGCGGCAAGAAGATCGAGGAGAGCCTCGACGAGGCCGAGAAGACCAAGCAGGAGGCTATCGCCAAGCGCTCTGAGTCCGACTCGATCGTCACCGACGCCCGTCGTCAGGCTGCCGACATCGTTCTCGAGGCCCGTAAGGACGCCGAGTCCGAGCGTGCCCGTATCATCGAGGCTGCTCACAAGGAGGCCGAGGAGATCATCGCCAAGGCCCATACGACCGTCGAGGACGAGCGCAAGTCCATCTACGCCGGTGCCGCAAGCTCCATCGCCGACCTGTCCGTTGCCGTCGCCACCAAGATCGTGGGCGAGGCACTCGAGGACGATGCCGAGCAGAAGAAGCTCATCGAGCGCTACATCCAGGAAGCAGGTAGCCTGAATGCCGACTAGCCGCTATCAGGACAAGGTGCTCGAGACCTACGCGCGTTCCCTTTTGGAAGCCGCCAAGGCCGAGAACCATGTGTTCGAGGACCTCGAGATGATCGAGCGCTTGGCTTCTGCCAGCCCCGAGATCATCGCCGTGCTCGACACCATGTCCAAGCGCGACCAGCTCGACCTTCTTCCCAAGGTGGCAGCTGCCTTTAAGTATGTTGCCGAGGAAGACGAGGATGTAGTGGGCGTGACCGTCACCACGGCGATCCCGCTCGACGACGAGCTGCGTCAAACCATCACTAAGAAATGCGAGCAGGACTTCGGCCGCAAGGTATTCCTTATCGAGCAGGTCGACCCGTCTATCGTGGGCGGCCTGGTGCTCGAGGCCCGCGGCGAGCGTCGTGACATTTCCGTCAAGACGCAGCTGCGCATCGCGCAGGAGACCCTCGCAAACTCTGCTAATTCGTACGGAGGTGAAGCCTAATGTCCGAAACCCTCAATGCCCAGGATATCGCCAAGAAACTGCAGGAGCAGCTCACGAGCCTCTCCGCGACGGTCGATACGCATGAGGTTTCAACGGTCGACGAGGTAGGCGACGGCATCGCGCGCGTCTCCGGCCTCAAGAGCGCCATGGCAGGCGAGCTTCTGGAGTTCAAAAGCTCCGATACCGGTGAGACCGTCTTCGGCCTTGCCCAGAACCTTGACCGTGACGAGGTCGGCGCCGTTCTGTTCGGTGCCGTCGACTCCATCAAGGAAGGCGACGAGTGCCGCACCACTGGCCGCGTTATGGATATCCCCGTGAGCCGTGCCATGCTCGGCCGCGTCGTCAATCCGCTCGGCCAGCCCATCGACGGCCTGGGCGACATCGTCGCCACGCACCGTCGCCCCATCGAGTTCAAGGCTCCCGGCGTCAT